>JAGXLE010000132.1 GCA_018334855.1 Desulfobacterales bacterium
ATAAAAAAGACTAAAAAAACCTTATAAACCGGAAATGGCATTACAGTGCCGATACAGGAAAGGATCAGCATTAGATGAGCAGCAGTGCAGAAAAAATCAAAAAAGACGAAAACGGACGGCTGATTGTGCCGGACAGAGTTGTTATTCCATTTATAGAAGGCGACGGAACCGGCCCTGATATCTGGAGGGCCACAAAGATCGTAATAGACGGCGCAGTTGAAAACGTCTACGGCGGCAGGCGCAAAATCGAGTGGAAAGAAATATCGGCAGGGGAAAAAGGATATGAAAAGACCGGCCAGTGGCTTTCAAATCAGGCCCTTGATACCATCCGGGAACACGTGGCCGCCATCAAGGGTCCGCTTACAACTCCGGTGGGAAAAGGAATCCGCAGTCTGAATGTCACTATACGGCAGGCCCTGGACCTTTACGCCTGCGTGCGGCCTGTAAAATACATTAAAGGCGTTCCCAGTCCCATGAAAAACCCGGAAAAAATAAACATGGTGGTATTCAGGGAAAACACGGAAGATTTGTATGCGGGCATAGAATGGCAGGCAGAAAGCGCTGAGGCCGAAAAAGTGATTTCATTTCTGCGTGATGAAATGAAGGCAGATCTGCCCGGGGGCGCCGGAATCGGGATCAAGCCCATAAGCGCTAAAAACACAAAACGCCTGGTTGCAAAAGCGGTAAAATATGCCATTGACAACGGCTATCCGAGCGTGACCCTGATGCACAAGGGCAACATAATGAAATTCACGGAAGGCGCTTTCTGCACCTGGGGATATGAGGCGGCAAGGCAACAGTTCGGCGATGCTGTTATCACTGAAGAAGAGGTATACAAAAATTACAGCGGCAAACCGCCTGAGGGAAAAGTGGTCATCAAGGACCGGATTGCAGACATGCTTTTCCAGCAGGTACTTTTAAGACCCGATGAATTCGGTGTCATTGCAACACCGAATTTGAACGGAGATTATATCTCAGATGCCCTTGCAGCCCAGGCCGGGGGGCTGGGGATGGCGCCAGGGGCAAATATAGGAGATAATTGCGCGGTGTTTGAAGCCACCCACGGTACCGCACCCAAGTATGCAGGCCTTGACAAGGTAAACCCCAGCTCGCTTATTTTGTCCGGTGCGATGATGCTTGATTACATCGGCTGGGACGAGGCCGCGGCGCGAATCAGGCAATGCCTTGCCGAAACTGTAAAACTCGGCAAAGTCACCTATGATCTTGCCAGGCAGATCGAGGGCAGTACCACGGTCAGCTGCTCGCAGTTTGCAAAGGCCATTGTTGAAGAGATAAGCAGCCTGGAAAATGTCCGCTGATACACTTTCGCGCGTCGGCCGCTCCTTATCGGATGCGCTGTTTCCGAAAATTTGTTATGCCTGCGGAAGTTTTGTGCGCCCCGCAGAAGATAAGACCCGGCCGTCTTTGTCTGATTCGGACCTGTTGCCACTGGAAACCGCATTCACACACGTTATGAGAGCCTTCCTGTGTACGGACTGCATGGCAGATTTTGTACCGGTTCGTCCTCCTTTTTGCAGCAGGTGCGGCCGGCCTTTTAAAAGCAGTATTGATGAAAGTCATCTTTGCGGAGACTGCATATCCCGGAAAAAGCATTTTTCCAGTGCACGGGCCTGCGCGGTATACCAGGGCGTTGTATTAAAGCTTATTCATGCATACAAGTATCAGGGCAAAACCGCTCTGGCTGAACCTTTCGGTCTGTTGCTGTATCTGGCCTTTATCCGGCATTTTGCCGGAAAACAAATTGATGCGGCCGTGGCCGTACCGCTGCACTACAGGCGTCTGCGCACCCGGGGCTATAACCAGGCTTTGCTCATGCTTAGGCATTGGCCCGGGTTTGCTGAAAAAAACCGCGATGGGAGCGGACTGGAAATTGCCATTGAAACAGATGCGCTGATCCGCAGAAAAAATACGGCATCCCAGACCGGCCTGGGCCGGCGCGAGCGGACAAAAAACATGAAAAACGCCTTTGCAGTTAAATCCCCGCAGCGAATTGCCGGCAGAAATATCCTTTTAATTGATGATGTATACACCACCGGCTCCACATCCGAAGAATGCAGCCGTGTGCTTGAGCGCGCAGGCGCCGCCGAAGTTCACATCCTAAGCCTTGCGCGGGCCATGTAAATGGTTTATGATCAATTTATCTATTTACCCGGAATTTTAAAAATCCAATGTTTCTGAAAAGAAAAAACAATCTGGTATACGCTGCTTTTTCTAACCTGTCCGGCTTTCCCGGCCTGTTTCATGGTGTATTTACGCGGCAGGGGCAGGCAGGCAGACAGGAAATCGCAGACTGCACGGGGGTCTCGGACCTTGTTTTTCTAAACCAGGTTCACGGCAAAGAGGTTGTTGTTTTAAAAGCGCGCGAAGAGCTGAAATCCGCGGCACAAAACCCTGTAACAGGGGACGCGCTTATTTCCCGGGTGCCGGGAGCAGGTCTTGTGGTCCAGGCCGCGGACTGCCAGCCGGTTATGCTCTATGATCCTGTCACCCACGCTGCCGCAAACATCCATTCCGGCTGGCGCGGAAGCGTTGCGGGCATTATAGGTAAATGCATCATTACAATGAAAAAAAAATTCGGAACCGATCCTTCGGACCTGGAAGCCGGCATCGGTCCCTCGCTTGGACCCTGCTGCGCTGAATTTGTAAATTACCGAAAAGAAATTCCTGAAGAGTTTTGGCAGTACAGGGACCAGAGGGACAGATTTAACTTCTGGCAGATCAGCATTGACCAGTTAAAGGCCGCAGGGGTCGGCGAAAAAAATATTGAGCTCGCAAACATATGCACCCGGTGCAATCCTCACCTGTTTTTCTCCTACAGAAAAGAAGGGGAAACAGGCCGGTTTGCAACAGTGATCGGTCTTGCGGGAAAACGGCAATGAAAGTTCAGGAAACCGCCCGGATACTTGCAAATGACTGGGTTTCAGAAGAATACTTTAAAATCCGGCTGACGTGCTCGTCTGATTATAAAGACGCGGTGCCGGGACAATTTGTAACCCTGCGCCTGCCCGGACAGGAAGAACCGCTGCTGCGCCGGCCCTTTTCCATACACCGGCTGCTGACAGCCGGAGAAAACGCCCTGCAAATGGAAATTCTTTACAGGGTGGTGGGCGGGTTTACCCGCCGGCTATCCAGGCAGGCGCCCGAAGGATTACTGGACATGCTCGGTCCGGTGGGGCACGGATTTACGGTCAGCAGCCATGAACAGCCGGTTGTGCTGGCCGCCGGCGGCATAGGGGTGGCGCCGCTGGTCTTTCTGGCAGAAAGGCTTAAACATGCCGGCACGGACATGTCCCTGGTAACGATTTTTCTCGGAGGATTAACAAAAACAGATATTCTCTGCGATGAGATATTTTCCGGCCAGGGCGCCAAAGTTTCCGTGGCAACAGAAGACGGCACAGCCGGGGTAAAGGGGCTTGTAACTGATCCGCTGAATCACTGGCTTGAAAAAAACAGCCCGGCCATGATCTATGCATGCGGCCCCCACGCCATGTTAAAGGCAGTCGGCGCAATTGCGAAATCCCGGGATATTCCCTGTGAGGTCTCCATCGAAACGCTCATGGCCTGCGGCCTGGGCGTATGCATGGGATGCGCGGTTTCTGCCGGCGATACCGAAAAAGGCTACAGGCATGTCTGCAAAGACGGCCCCGTCTTTGATGCAAAGGTACTGGTTTAAAAAAAGAGGCCCAAAATGGGAGATGATTACCGTCTGACATCAAAAACAAGGGCTTCGGGCTGAGCCGCCAAGCTTGGTCCGGGGGTCCTGGACAGGGTTGTGGCAAAACTGCCCGTAAAATCACATCCCGATCTGCTGGTGGGCATGGAAAGTTCTGATGATGCCGGGGTTTACAGGATCAATGAAACCACCGCACTGATTCAGACCCTGGATTTTTTCACGCCCATAGTTGATTCCGCCTACGACTTCGGCAGAATCGCGGCTGCAAACGCCTTAAGCGACATATATGCCATGGGCGGCAGGCCTGTTACCGCCATGAACATTGTGTGCTTCCCTGCAGAAGATCTTTCAGAGTCGGTTTTGAAAGAAACCCTGGAAGGAGGGCTGGAAAAAATTCATGAAGCCGGAGCAATACTGGTGGGAGGACACAGCGTGGACGATACCGAGTTTAAATACGGCATGTCTGTAACAGGGCTGGTTCATCCTGAAAAGATACTAACCAATGCAGGGGCGAAAACAGGCGACCTTCTTATTCTTACAAAACCTCTCGGCCTGGGGGTTCTGGCAACAGCGGTCAAGGGGGGTATCGCGGATGCAGCCGTACTCGGAAGAATGATTGAAATCGCGGCTGAATTAAACAGCAGCGCTGCAGACGTCGCCGGAAGGTTTTCACCGACTGCCTGCACCGATATCACAGGCTTCGGCCTGGCCGGCCATGTACTTGAAATGGCGCGGGCGGGGAAAAAACAGATCCGGCTGTATGCCAAAAGTGTTCCTGTGCTGGCTCGGGCCCTGGAATACGGGGCCATGGGAATGTTTCCGGCAGGCGCATATACAAATAAAAAACACTTTTCAGAGTCGGTGACCATGGCAGATACTATTGACAATATACTAACAGACATGATGTTTGATCCGCAGACCTCCGGAGGCCTTGTCATTGCAGTGGATGCGGGGATCGCAGAAAAATGCCTCTCTGCGATGCGTGATGAGGGAATCGAGGCAGCAATCATCGGCGAAGTTACAGATCAGGATTCGTGCGGACAGGTCTTCATATCGTAATTGCCTTCATCTGTGTAAAACTTTATTTTCCCCCGATTCTCCGCAAACTAATTTTATAGACTCGTAAAAAGCTTCTCACATAGCGCGATGTTTTTGCAGGAAGGAAGCCCTGCGGTCGGGGTCGCTT
>JAGXLE010000133.1 GCA_018334855.1 Desulfobacterales bacterium
GGAGACATGAGTCTGAAAGATCTTCGAAGCATTTTAAGCAAACTCCATAATTTAAAGCTTTGCGAGCCTGCAAAGGAAAACATGCCCGTTTTGGGAAAAGATTTTTTTGATTTTCTTTCCGCACAGCTTTCCCGTGCCATGGGGCCTATCGCAGATGTGGTGATCGAAGACGAGATAAACGAGATGGGAGAGGATGCCAAACAGTTTCCCGCCCACAGGGCAGCTGAACTGGTGGATTTGCTGGCCCGCCAGATCCTGCGCGAAGAGCGCAAAGTGGCTTTTCAGCAGGCCATGGTGAAAAAACTGCGGGAATTAAAGACCTGATCGTGCCGATACCCTGTGGGGGAGGTTATTTAATAGATAGGGGAAAAATTTTTTTCATGCCGCCAACAATTGAGTAAGGAGGGTTGATCATGACGGTTATTTGCGAGGAATGCGGGAAGGTGTACCATATCGATCCCGATAAGCTGGAGCAATACAGCGACAAAAGCGTAAGGGTGAGATGTGGCGAGTGCGGTCATGTCACTCAATTGTCAAAACTGCTTGAGACGACCGAACCGCCTGCCGAATCCCCTGCCGAAACCTATGAAGAGCCTTCTTATGAAGAACCTTCATATGCAGGGCCGGAAGAAGGAGAACCGTATACCGAAGAACCGGCGCCGGAGCTCGGAACTGAGCCTGAGCCGGGCCCGGAGCCTGAAGAAACTGCCGAGCCTGCCGGTACGGGTGCCGGTGCGCCGGAAAGGCCTGCCGGGGAAACCTCGAGAGGCTGGATAGGTATTCGCGGGAAAATGTTTTTCCTTTTTCTCGTTATTCCGGTTATTTTGATGGCGGCATCAGGGTACTTCTCCCAGATGCAGCTTGAAAATCTGGCATCAAATATCACCGATAAAAGCACAGAGCTTGTTGCCGAGTCCGGTAAGGAAAAGCTGCTGCAGAAGGCAAAGGATGTGGCTCTTCAGTGCGAGATCTATCTCAAGGCCAATCCTCATTTAAAGCCGGAAGATTTTGCTTATGACGCCCAGTTCAGCCAGATCGCTGTCCAGGCAGTCGGTAAAACCGGCTATACATGTGTGATTGAGGAAGAGATCGAAGATCGGGATTCGATCATATGGGCTCATCCCAACGAGAATCTTGTCGGCATTCCTGATATCAACGTGTTGCGCAAGGCGCTGGGACCGTATTTTGACGAGTTTTATGCCATCCTGGAAAAATCGTGGGGAAGAAATATCTCCACAGGCCCCTACATGTGGAAAGACACGGATGGGAACCTGCGTGAAAAATACATGGCTATAGTGCCCATCGAGGTTGAGGGAAGAAGACCCTTATCAGTTCTGGCCACAGCCTACATGGACGAGTTTACAAGGAAAACCGCGGGCCTGGAGGAAGACGCCCAGCAGATGACAATGCAGACCCGCAATATCAACCTGGGCATCCTGGCAGGGGCGATTGTCATTATCGGTCTTTGTATCATAATATACGGATACAGGCTGAGCAGGAGAATCCAGTACCTGACCGAAGCGGCAGACCGTATCAGCGTCGGGGATCTGGAAGCCGAAATCGAGGTTCGCTCCAAAGACGAGATCGGCAGTCTTGCAGATGCCATCTCCAGGATGCAGGACAGCCTGAGATTTTCCATTGAGCGGCTGAGGCGCCGCAGATAGAATCGCCTGCTGAGACTGTAAAAGCAAAAAACAGCGAAACAAGCAATGCGCACTGCCGGGTTTTAGCGTATTGCTTGTTTCGTTTCGGATGTAAACCAACATTTAACCAAAAAGATTGATAAAAAAAGCACAGTGGATCTGAAAATGATCATTATTCCAAGGGAAAAACCGGTAGTTCAGGATTTAAACAGCTATTATCTCGACATCCAAAAACTCATCGAGCACTATCAGGGAGAGCTCGGGGCAGGAGCAGTCTATTTCAAGTCCCCGGTATCGGAAGCCGTGGTATTTTTTGACGAACAGAACCTGGTTAACGGATATTTCGAGGACCGCAATCAGAGCCTGCAGGGCAGAGATGCCATTGACAGGATAATGGAGACTGCGGCTGTAAACAACTTTACAGTTTCTGTTTTCAGGATTCTGCCCGAAAGGCTCTATTTCTGGGCTAATCTGCAGAATTCGAAAATGATTTACAAGGATCTGACCTCTGAGTTTACAGACCTGGAAGGGCTGATAAAAAAAATGGAGGCAGAGAGCCTCACCGGTTTTATCGACGTGGAGTTAAGTAACGGAGAAGGGGGGCTTCTGTTTATTTACAAGGGCAAAGTAATCGGGGGCTCTTCTGCGGACGGAGCCGGAAACGTGGACCGTTCCAGGGAATACCGTGATGATCTTATCAGAAGATCAAAGGAATACGGTGGCAAGTTCAACGTAAGCCGCGTGTTGCTTGATGAGGACACCGGAGCCGGAGCGCGGCAAACTCCGGAGGGACCGGCACAGGCGGTAGAGGAGAGAAAAGCAGGCGGCCGGCGGGAGCAGGCTTTTGAGCCTGCGCAGATAAGCCGTCAAAGGGTCCTGGAAATGCTGCAGATGTTGCTGGCCTCGCTGGAAACAATGGTGCGGGGCAACAGGAAGGTCAGATCCGATTTCGAGACCCTTTTAAACAAGAAGTTTATTGAAAAAATAGACAAATATGAGTTTCTGGACCCCTTTGCCGCGGACTTCAAGTATTCCGGCGGAAAAGTCAGTTACAGCGGATATGCTGACTGGGATGAAGTTGTCGGAGCAATCGAGGAGTGCGTCTATGAAATTGCCCAAACCCATGGACTGTTGAGCCGGCTGCGCAGCCAGCTTGATGACTGGCGCAGCGAGTTTGCCGATGAAATCGCACGGTTTAACGTGCGCCTGTAATAGTGCTGCATTTTCCTGGTTATAAAGGATTGCGGGGTAATATAGAATGATACCGAAAATTATGATCGTAGATGACGATTCGGCATGGCTTGACTCCATGAAAAATGAACTGGAGAAGTATAGCAGTGAATTTTTCGTTATACCCGCCTATGACGGCCGTCCGGCCTTGGACCTGCTGGAAAAGGAGGATGTCAGCATAGTGGTCAGCGACCTTCGTATGCCCGGCATGGACGGATTTGAGCTTTTAAGCCGGGTATTGGTCCAATATCCGGATATTTCTGTTATAATTATAACCGCTTATGACAGGCCCAAAACCAGGGAGGTGGTTTTTAAAAGCGGGGCAGACGACTACATGCCCAAGCCTTTTGATGCCGCAGAACTTGCCGATAAGATCATCCGCTCCCTGAAAAAGAAAAGCGAGGGGGGAAGCCTCCACAACGTTTCCCTGGAAACTTTTCTCCAGCTTATCGAAATGGAGCAGCAGACATGTACCCTGCGCATCCTTAATAAAGACGAGGCAACCAGGATGGGTGTGCTGTTTTTCAGAGACGGTGAGCTGATGAATGCGCGCCTTGGCAACAGGCTGGGCCGCGGGGCGGCTTATGAAATTCTTTCATGGTCGGGTGTCTCCCTGTCCATTGAGAACTATTGTCCCATAGAGGAAAAACAGCTGGAAGGCGAGCTGCAGGCTATGTTGCTTGATGCCATGCGCACCAGGGATGAAAGCAATGAAGATTTCAGCCCGGAGGAGGATTTCGCCTCAGACGAAATTCTTCTCGACAGACCGTTGAGACCCGGGAGTCAATCAAGCACAGCCGCCGAGAGCAGCACCACGGGTTTTTCCAACCCCGTAGCCCATGAGAGCAGTTCTGCACAAATACGGCATCCCGCAAACCGGGCCCCTGCCGCCGGAGCCGGGCAGCAGGCGGCGGTACAGGAATCGGCTGTTGATATGCTCCGCCGGCAATTAGAGAGCAGCCTGGGAAATGAGAATGGAATCGAAGATATATATGAAGACAGAAGGTCGAATTATTTGATCGAACAGATAACAGGGATGGGAAAGATCTTTGATGCCGGCGAGTTAAACGCTATTTACGTCAATAAAGGGCGCGAAGGCCAATCTGTAATTGTTCCGGGCAAACAGGCTGCGGTAATTGTAATGAGTCCGGAAGTGCCCAGGGACCGCATTATCGATGCAGTGGTATAATCAGGCCGGCTGCCGCGGCTACAGCTCTGCTTCAAATGTATAGGCATTAATCCGGTAGAGGCTATGAAGGATATTTTCAAGGACATACTCGGCATTGAAGGCGTTCACGGGGTTATCGTCCTCGACACGGAGGGAGGGGTTCTGCTTAGCAGATTTTCTCCTGACTATAGAAAGGAGGAGTCCAGGATAAGCAAGATGAGCTGGGATTCCCTGATAAGGGAGCTTGCCGGTATCACGGAGGCTGAATTTGTATTTGACAGGCGCCGGATTTATGTCCGAAAGGTTCAGCATGGTTTTTTTATGGCGGTTTTAGATGATTTGGCCCCTGTTTCCATGGTAAGGCTTAATTGCGAAATACTGCAGCCTTCCCTGGATCGGCTCAAACCGGGCGGCAGGATAGGCCAGATTTTAAAAAAGCGGATATTTTAATTGTCCTGATACAGGGTTTGAATACAACAAGAGTCAAAGTATTTATGACTCATTAAAACCTAAATTGAGCGAAGTGCCTTAAAAAAATGGAAAGCATACAGGAAAAATCCGGTTTTGATGCAAGAATAAAGGTGGCCGAGGCCTACGAAAGCCACGGGCTTTACCAGGAGGCGGTTACGGTATACAGAGAAATACTTTCCGGGTTCTCAGATCTATCCGGGGAGAACCGTACCGCTATTGAGGAAAAGATAGATAAATTAAGCCGGGAACTCGAGGACGTAGAGCAGGGGACGCCCCGGCAGCTTTCCCAGCAAGACGTCTCCCACATAAAGTCGGGGCTTTCCATCGGGGGAAGTGCGCCTGAAATAAGCGACAGCGCCAAGGCT
>JAGXLE010000134.1 GCA_018334855.1 Desulfobacterales bacterium
GGGAATGAAACCGGACAATTTCAGGCCATGATGGATGTCTCCCTGGTAAATGACGGTCCCGTAACCCTTATAGTAGAAAGCAAACCCGGATCCTGATGAGGGCAGTTTTGCGGTCTAAAATAAAGCCTCTTTTCTTTGCATGGGCCGCCTGCCTGACAGCGACAATGCTTTTATTCCCTTCGTCAGCCTTTTGCGGCCAGTGGGACAAGGTAGCCGCCGGGATAGGAAAGCAGGATGCAGCGATTGTATATTCCGGCAGCGGAGAAATCCTTTATTCCAAAAATGGCTACAAACCGCTTATTCCGGCCTCGACGTTAAAGCTTCTCACCGCTCTTGCCGCAATTTCAACTCTCGGCGAGAACTATAGGTTTGAAACAGAATTTTACCGGCCTCCAAACAACGATCTCGTGATCAAGGGATACGGAGATCCTCTTCTGGTGTCTGAACAGGTTTCGGCAATAGCGGAAAAACTGGCCGGCCGCATCAGCAGTATCAGAGACATCGTGTTAGACGACTCTTATTTTAAAAGCCCGGTTGAAATACCCGGTGCCGCCGCTGGCTCGATTCAACCCTATGATGCTCCGGTGGGTGCTTTGTGCGTCAATTTCAACACGGTCAATTTCAAAAAAGAAGGCAAAACCTATCTCAGCGCCGAACCCCAGACCCCCATGCTTCCCACGGCCGTTGAAATCCTGCAAAAGCGTAAAATCAAAAACGGCCGTATTCTGCTCCCCTCGGATAACAATGAATACCTTTTATATGCGGGGGAACTTTTTGCACACTTTTTCAAAGCACGCGGCATAGAAATTACCGGAAACATCCGGCCCGGACTGGCCGAGCCGGAAAAGGACCGTCTGGTTTATCGTTATAAATCCCCTTATCTGCTTACAGAAGTTATATCTATGCTCATGGAATATTCCAGCAATTTTATAGCCAACCAGATCCTTGTCGCTGCCGGCGCAGAAGCCTGCGGACCGCCCGGGACACTGGAAAAAGGGGTTGGTGCGCTTTGTTCTTATGCAAAAGACGTGCTGGGCATATCTCCGGCTATTGCGGAAGGTTCCGGAATTTCGAGGCAAAACCGGATGACAGCGGAAATGTTTGTGCCTGTGCTAAATAAGTTTGCACCCTACAGGGACCTGCTACCTGAAAAAAACGGTCTTTACTGCAAAACCGGAACACTGGAGGGTGTGGAAACCAGAGCAGGATATATTGAAAAAAACGGCAAATTATACGGATTTGCAGTGCTGATAAATACTCCGGACAAGTCTGCAGAAAGGGTGGTAAAAGAAATTAAATCCATTATCTGTTCCGGGGCTTTAAAATAAACCGGCTAACAGGCGCTTTTTTCACCCGACCAGCCGCATACCGATATCCCGGGCTTTTTTCAGAAGCTCGCTGTTTTCCCGGGCAGGCTCCCGGTTACTGTTGGTATGGATGATGCGGCCGGCTTCTTCCATGCCGAAACCCGTGCCTGCCATGCCCGCCAGCCAGCGTATCGAACGGTGATACTGTTCCGGGTCAGGCGCTCCCTGGGATGTGACCAGGGCGAATTTTTTCCCGGCAGGCACCGCCGGGGTATAACCGCCCCCGGGTTTCGGCATGTAGAGAGAATAGGCGCGGTCGACAAACAGCTTCATCTGCCCGGAAATGCGGTACATATATATCGGGCATCCCACTACAAAAGCTTTGCAGGTCTTTATTGCTTCCAGGTACGGGCTCAACCCGTCTTCCTGGGCGCAGATACCGTGATTCTTCCTGCAGCTGAAACATCCCTGGCAGCCTTTCATGTCAAGATCGTGGATTACCGCCTCTGTGGTCTGCGCGCCTGTCGAGGCGGCCCCTTCCAGGATGGCACGTATCAGTGTTGCGGTGTTTCCATTTTTGCGGGGACTTCCGTTGATTGCGACAACATCCATTTAAAGCTCCTTTAATCCTGATGGCTTCGTAAAAAGCCCGATATCTGCGTTGCGCTGCATTCCTCAGGATTTGCGCGCCTTGACCTTGAATTTATCACTTTGCCATCCCAAAGCTGAAGTGCTAAATCGAAGGCTCCTGACCGCTGGTAATGTATGCATATGCGTTGTGGTTGTGAATTGATTCATAGTTTTCCACCCCCACTGCAAACCAGGTAATGTTCTTGTCGGCTTTGAGCTCCACTGAAATGTCCCTGACAATGTCTTCTACAAACTTGGGATTGGAAAAGCCCTTTTCAGTTACGTACTTTTCATCCGAACGCTTTAAGACAGAGTAAACATCGCAGGATGCGGTTTTTTCAACCAGCTCGATCATGTCTTCTATCCATATGAATTTTTTAAACCGGGTGCTCAGATACACTTTTCCGCGCTGGTTGTGAGCTCCGTACTCGCTTATTTCCCGGGAGCAGGGGCACACCGAAGAAATCGGCACCACCACCTCTGAAATCAGGTCCACCTTACAGCTGGAGTTAACAGAGCCGATAAACCTGCAGGTGTAGTCCATAAGGCCGGGAGACCCGCTGACAGGGGCCTTTTTTTCAATGAAAAAGGGGAAAGTAACTTCAATATGAGCTGATTCGGCATTTAAATGAGACTTCATCCGGGTCAGGATATCGGAAAAGGTCTTTAGAGAAAGCTTGGGGCGAAACAGATGCAGCAGTTCCACGAACCGGCTCATGTGAGTCCCCTTGCATTCGTGGGGCAGGTCCACGTACATGTTAATCGAGGCCACAGTACATTGATGGCCGTGATCCCTGTCGAGAATCGTGACCGGATACCGCAGCCCCTTGATGCCGACCTTGTTTATGGGGATATTGCGGTAGTCCCGTTCGCTCTGAACATCCTTCATGGTACGCTGTATTTTCAGGCGCCGAAGTTCGGCCTCTGTGTCGTCTCCGATCATTTTCGTCAAACCGTGTGATCCCGTCAGTTTGTTGTCTCCGTTCAACCGGGAGGGTTTTGTTGTTTTAACATGTAATCCATGTTGATATGGCTCATTGAGCGGAAAATGTTGTCCTTGATCTTTTTCTTGCCCCTGGTGAGTCCGGTTACAATGGATTTGATCTCCCCTCGCTTGGAGCTGTCAGCAGACGGGCATGGGTTGGAAAACCCGGGCAGTCCGGTATCTGCGGCAAAGCGCCTGATCCGGTCTTCATCCACGTATGCAAGAGGACGAATTATCCTAAACCGCCCTCCAAACATTTCCTGGGACGGACGCATGGTGCTCATTACGCCCGTGTAGCACATATTAATGAAAAGGGTTTCAATGATATCGTCCTTGTGATGCCCAAGAGCGATTTTGCAGCATCCCAGTTCATCTGCAACCTCGAAGATCCGCTTGCGCCGCATCCTGGCGCATAAAAAACAGGGATTTTCAAGATTTGCATCGCTGTGGGCAAAAGGGCCGTTGTTTGTATACTCTATGCGCAGGTCCCAGCCCTGGCTCAAGGCCCATTGCTGAAGTTTTTCAGCAAATCCGCCTTTGAAACCGGGATCAATGTAGACCGCATAAAGCCTGTAATCAACAGGAATGCGCAAAAGCCGCTCAGAGAGCATCCAGAGCAGGGTTAAACTGTCTTTTCCCCCGGAAACCGCCACCAGGATGCGATCATCGGGGGCAATCATATCATAATGATGAATCGCTTTGCCCATGTCCCGGTTTACGGCCTTGTAGTTATAATCCGACATCGGTTAAAACCCGTACATGCAAAAGATCTGACTATGAATCTTTTTCCTGACCGGTGTCTTCACCTTCTTCCGCCCCGGCCGGCTGATCTTCTGCAAGATGGTAGTCTGTATAATGTTGTGTCACAAAGACCTTGCCGGCTGCTATTTCCCGGAGAGCCACGACGATGTCCTCGTTATCCGGTGCTTTTACCAGCCTGTCGGTGCCTTCCCGCAGCTGGCGTATGCGCTTGGCTGTTGCATGCACCAGCAAAAAACGGTTTGGAATGCGCTTGAGGCAATCCTCTACGGTAACCCGTGCCATGTTCTAAAACCTCCCATAAGGTTTATAAAATATCAACCAGTTCATAATTTCTTCGTCCGCCGGGCGCGTTGACAAGGATTTCATCGCCGAGCCGCTTTCCCACTATGGCCTGGCCCAGAGGAGAGGCCACGGAAATGCGTCCTTCCTTGATGTTTGATTCCTCCGGCCCCACCAGTTGGTAGGTTACCTCGTCTCCGGTATCAACATTTTCAAGCACCACCGTACAGCCGAAGACCGCCTTTTCCTTGGACAGGGTGCTCGGATCTATGACCTCGGCGTTGGCCAGCTTGTATTCAAGTTCGTTAATCCTGGCATCGAGGAAACTCTGCCTTTCCTTGGCGGCGTCGAACTCCGCATTTTCCGACAGATCCCCGTGCGCCCTGGCCTCTTCAATGGCCTTGATATTCTTCGGCCTGTCCACGCTTCGCAGCCTTGTGAGCTCTTTTTTTAACTCGTCAAATCCCTGTCTGGTTATAGGTACCGATCTCAATGTTATTTCTCTGATGCTCCCTTTTTTATATATTCCGCGACCATGTCGCCGACTTCCGATGTCTTATACCCCATGCGTCCGGCACCCACATCCTTTATGTCGTGCCTGAGAACCTTTTTAACCGCTGACTCCACGTCTGCCGCTGCTTTTTCTTCACCCAGGGTTTCGAGCAGAAGCTGGGTGGAAGAAATAGCGGCAAGCGGATTTATTATCTGCTTTCCGGCATAGCGCGGCGCCGAGCCGCCTATCGGCTCAAACATTGATACGCCTTCGGGATTAATGTTTCCGCCGGCTGCAATGCCCATGCCACCCTGGATCATGGCACCCAAGTCGGTAATTATGTCCCCGAACATGTTATCTGTGACAATCACGTCAAACCATTCAGGGTTTTTTACCATCCACATACAGATTGC
>JAGXLE010000135.1 GCA_018334855.1 Desulfobacterales bacterium
AAGCGACGAAAAAAGCTCAGGCTCATAAGGCCTCTTCATTTTTTTCAGAATCCGGGGATCGCCGCTTTGAAGCGGGATATGAAAATGGGGGCAAATACGTTTTGAATCCGCAACAAGGTCTATCAGCTTATCAGTGAGCTCGATTGGTTCAATTGAACTCAGCCTTATCCGGTGTCTGCCTTCCACTGCGTCCAGGGTTTCGAGAAGGGCGGGAAGGTCGGTTTGCGGATTAAGGTCAACACCGTATCTGCCGATATGTATGCCGGATAAGACAATTTCGGGGGCGCCGGTTCGGAGCAGTTCTTTAAATTCGTAAACCGCGTGTTCCGGGTCCATGCTGCGGCTTCTTCCCCGGGTGTAAGGGACAATGCAGTATGTGCAAAAAGAGTCGCATCCGTCCTGGATTTTCAAAAAAGGGCGTGTGCGTCCCCCGGCCGCAGGGGCGGGCATAAGATCAAAATGCCTGTAATCTGCCAAATCCCTGCGGAAAACTGCCGGCTCGCAAGCCGGTTTTTCATAATGATCACAAACACCATTCCCGTGTTGCCGGCTTATGATATCAGGAATCCGGTTTTTGTCGGCATGTCCGATCACATAGTCAACCCCGTTAATTCCGGTAAAAACGGCAGGGTCTCTCTGGGCATAGCATCCTGTGACCACGATTACGGCCTCGGGATTGTTGCGGACTGCTTTGCGTACAGCCTGGCGGGACTGCATTTCAGCTTTCTGCGTCACCGCACAGGTGTTTATAATGCACAGGTCTGAACCCGCTTTTTCTTTGTCTGTCCGCAACCCGTATTTGTTGCGGCAGCAGGCCGCCAGTGCCTCGGATTCGGACTGATTAACCTTGCAGCCAAGGGTTATTATCTGCATCTTGTTATTCATGATTCCGGCATTGATTCATTTACGATCCAGCCGCCTGCAACCACGGTGTCATCCTGGTAGCACACTGCTGCCTGGCCCGGGGTTACGGCGGCCTGGGGTTCTGCAAAACGGATCACGGCGGATCTCCCCGTTCCCGGATAAATGACGGCATCGGCTTCATTATGACGGTAGCGGATTCTTGCTTTTACCTCCACGGGCTTATCGGGCTTGGGTATCAGCCAGTTTACTTCGTTTATATAACAGTATTTTTTATACAACGTATTTTTAAATCCTACAACCAGTCGATTGTTTTCCGGGTCAATGCTTATTACGTAATACGGGGCAGGGCCCGGACAGTTAATCCCTCTTCTCTGGCCGATGGTGTATCGGTGAAGCCCTTTGTGGCGGCCGAGGATGTTTCCGTCCGCATCCACTATCGGCCCGGGTTCAAACCTTGTTTTGCCCCTGGTCTCCAGAAAATCGGCGTAATTTTGGCAGTGAATAAAACAGATATCCTGGCTTTCCTGATTTGAGACAGGTTCGAGGTCGTTTTTAAGAGCAATTTGTCTTACCCGGTCTTTGTCCAGAGACCCGAGCGGAAAAATCGCCTTTGAAAGCTGCTCCGGGGCGAGCATGGCCAGAAAATAGGACTGGTCTTTTTTTTTGTCAGCACCTTTGAGCAGACGCGTTTTTCTGCCTGTTTTCTCAACCCTGGCATAATGGCCTGTGGCCACAAAATCGGCGCCCAGTTTCTCAGCGGCTTCAAGCGCGATGCCGAATTTGATCACCCGGTTGCACAATACGCACGGATTGGGAGTTCTGCCAGATCGATAGGTTTGGATGAAGTATTCTACGATCTGTTTTTCAAAGGCCTGTCGGCAGTCTATAATATGAAGGGGGATATCAATCTGCCGGGCAAGACGCTTCAAGGCATGGTCGGCGTCCTTTATTGCCGCCGGTTTGTTTTCAGGCTGTGCGCTGTTTTTGTATCCGTGCTTTACAGATTCGTATCCGGTAACAAAATGGATGCCGATTACCGGCACGTTCTGCTCTTTTAAAAGGCGGGCGGCGACCAGTGAGTCAATTCCCCCGCTTAATGCAACAGCGGCAGTCATTTTTCATATCATACCGGAGCGTCGCTGATCAGCATGGTGGCAGGATCGAGGTAAAGTTCGGACTTGTTTTCGGGTACCCGGGCCTCTGCCCCGCCCGGCACAAGTTTCAGATAAACCCGGTTTTTATCAGGATGGAGCTGAAGCATCAGGTCAAACAGGTTTGAAAACGGAACAAATGAACTCGGGAGTCCTGAAATTTCCACCGGCTCGTCACGATGGGTTCGAACGGTAAACCAGAAAATTAGTTGTCTGTCCCTGGCAAATTGCCTTAACTCTTCAAATTGCAAATTTGACCAGTTTTCAAAGTCTACCCCGTCGATCATGATCTGCTCTGGCTGAAAAATTTCGTTGGAAATCAGTTCGGAAATCCGGGTTTTCAGCTTGTCAATGCTGAAGGATTCGGATTCAAACGTCATGATAAACCGGTTGTGCAAAAGCTGCTCCCAGAGTCTGTCTTTCTGGGCGGAATCACCGGATTGGACGAGGCGGTGGAATACTTCCCTGTACCACAGGTTCACTTTGTCTACCGGGTTCTCGGTGCTGATGTGGAGAATCTTCTTGTCGTTTGACATGGCGTATATGGCAAACTGCACAAGCAGTGCAGTTTTGCCGACACCGGCCCGGGCCAGAATTGCTGCGAATCCTCCGTTTGAAATGCTGCCTGCAGCCTGCTCGCCGATCATTTTAAGGGGGTCCTGTAATGTAAGCGAATTTTTCAGCATCTGTTTAGGCTCCTTTGGTGCTCTTTATGTGTATCAGCCCTGCCGGGCCAGATCATTTAACGCCGCGTAAGGTTACTGCGCGGCAGCTTTGTTTTTGGCCGATTGCTGGAGATTTTTTTCGATCTCCTGGAGTACGGATTTGGGTACTTCCTTATATGTCTCAAACTCCATGGTGAACTGGGCCTTGCCCTGTGTCAGCGAGCGAAGCACAGTGGAATAGCCAAACATCTCGGCTAGCGGCACATGGGCCTCTATAACAGTGGAGACACCTTCATCATGCACGCCGATAATCACGCCGCGCCTCTGGTTAAGAGATCCCATGACGCTGCCCTGGAATTCGTCCGGGGTTTCGACTGCAACCTTCATAACAGGTTCCAGCAGAACCGGCCCCGCCTTGTGGTAGGCCTGCTGAAATCCTCCGCGGGCCGCTGCCTGAAAAGCCATTTCAGAAGAGTCCACCGAATGGGAGGAGCCGTCGTTTAGCACCACCTTTACCCCGGTTACCGGAAATTTCATAAAGGGACCCTTTTTCATGCATTCCTTAAAGCCCTTTTCACAGGCCGGGATGTAGAGCGTGGGGATGTTGCCGCCGGATACCTTGTTTTCAAATTCGAACTCCTCGTCAGTCGGCTCCATGTATCCGATGACGCGTCCAAACTGCCCTGCGCCGCCTGTCTGCTTCTTATGGGTATAGTCAAACTGGCTCTGCCGGGTGATGGTCTCCCGGTAGGCCACCTGAGGCTCGCCAGTGTGAAGCGCAACACTGTATTCCCGTTTCATCCGTTCCAGGTATACCTCCAGGTGCAGCTCACCCATGCCGGAGATAAGCGTTTCGCCGGTTTCAGGGTTGTAGTTGGTCTGAAACGTGGGGTCCTCCTTGGTAAACCTGTTGAGAGCCTTTGACATGTTGGTTTCCGACTTGTAGTCCGCGGGCTTTACCGCAAGGGTGATCACCGGTTTCGGAATATACATGGAGGACATGGAAAGGCTCATGCCCGGTTCGACAAACGTGTCGCCCGAAGCGCAGTCCACCCCGAACAATGCGCCGATAAATCCTGCAGGGATTTTTTCCACCTCTTCCATCTTGTCTGCATGCATCCGGACAATCCGGCCGATTTTGATTTTTTTGCCGGAGCGCACGTTATAAACGGTGTTGCCTTTCTTGAGCTCGCCCTGGTAGGTCCGGATGTAGGTTAGCTGGCCGTAAGGGGTATCCTCCAGCTTGAAAGCCAGGGCAACCAGCGGCTCTTTGTTGTCTGCCGTTAAGGCCACAGGGGTTTCCTCCTGGCTGATGTCGAGTGCATTACACTCCACATCCCTGGGTGAAGGCAGATAATCGGTCACTGCATTTAGCAGGGGCTGGGCCCCCTTGTTCTTGTAGGCCGATCCCATCAATACGGGCGTGAGTTCGCGCGTTAATGTGCCGTTTCTTATGGCCCTGATCAGAAGGTTTTCTGAAACCTCCTGTTCTTCAAGAATGGCTTCAGTGAGCTCGTCTGAAAAAATTGAGGCGGCTTCCAGCAGTTCTTCACGCTTTTGCGTGGCTCTGTCTTTCAGCTCATCAGGGATCTCATCTGTTTTTACGTCCTGACCGTACTCGCCTTCAAAATAAAGTGCCTTCATGGAAATCAAGTCCACCAAGCCTTCATGTCCGGCTTCCAGCCCGATTGGAATCTGCAGAGCAACAGCGTTGTGACCAAGTTTTTCGCGCAGCTGTTCAATGACCCTGAAGGGGTTGGCTCCGCTTCTGTCGCACTTGTTAATAAACGCAATGCGCGGAATATTGTAGCGCTTCATCTGGTGGTCCACCGTGATGGACTGAGACTGCACGCCTCCAACGGCGCAAAGCACCAGTATGGCACCGTCGAGCACCCTCAGGGATCTTTCCACCTCCATTGTAAAGTCCACGTGCCCCGGTGTGTCGATAATATTTATTTCATATCCTCTCCACGTGCAATAGGTGGCCGCAGATGCAATGGTGATCCCCCTTTCCTTTTCCAGGGCCATGGAGTCCATTGTTGCGCCCACGCCGTCCTTGCCGCGAACCTCGTGGATCTTGTGAATGCGTTTGGTCAGATACAGGACCCGTTCTGTCAGCGTGGTTTTGCCGGAGTCGATATGCGCGCTGATTCCAATGTTTCTTACGTTTTCGATTTCAAA
>JAGXLE010000136.1 GCA_018334855.1 Desulfobacterales bacterium
TGCAATGTAGTAGAAATTCTGGGCTGGCATCATGTTTACCGAGACAATCCCCGGGATATTGAAATCCGGGATGGGGAAACCGCCCACGCCGTCCTCGCCGTGGGTGATCCCCCGCAGCTTGATACAAGCCATGTAGGCAAGCTGGCCCAGGGCCAGGGTGAGCAGGGCAAAAGCCGTGGCTATAACCCGGTTTAGCATAGGGCTTATAATCAAACCGAATGCCGCGCCTGCCAGGCCGCCTATAAGAATAGCCGGAAAAAGAGAAAGGCCGGGTATGTTTTCAAGCGCGAGTGCCGTGGCGTACGCCCCTCCGCCGAAAAACAGGGCATGGCCGAAGCTGAGCAACCCTGTATAGCTGACCAGCATGTTGAGGCTGGCAGCAAATACGGCAAAAATGGCAAAATGGATAAAAATATTGGTGTAGACGACGCCTAAGGCCCAGGGAAAGATCAGCAGTATTGCCGCGACAAGCCCCAGGAAAATCCATCCCGACCATGATTTTGCGATACTTCTTGCGATCATTGTCTTTCTCCAAGCAGGCCTGTGGGTTTAATTGTCAAAACGATTGCCATGAGACCGAAAGTGAGCAATGGAGCAATGGTGGGGAAGAACTGGATGCCGAAAGAATTTAAAAGCCCTATAAGAATGGCTGCCAGAAAAGCCCCGGACATGCTGCCCAATCCTCCCAGGACCACAACCACGAAGGCTCCGAAACCAACCTGGTCGGCCAGTCCCGGAAATACGGACAGAAAGGGGGCCACGACCACACCGGCCAGTCCTGCCAGCCAGGTGCCGAACCCGAAAAACAGGGTATATATTATAAGAACGTTGATTCCAAGTGCATTTACCATGTCTGAATCAGCAGTGGCGGCCCTCACAATGGTACCGAATCTGGTCTTGTAGAAAAGAAGCAGCATGAAAATCATGACAGCGATCGTAAAACCGATTATAAACACCCGGTAGATGGGATATCGAAACGGACCTATACTTATAAGCCCGGACAAAACTTCAGGAGCCTGGAGCATCAGACTCTGCGTCCCCCACCCCCATTTCACGAATTCCACAAGGATAAGGCCGATGCCGATTGTGAGCACCAGTTCCGGAATATGGCCGAAACGGTGGATTTTGCGGAGCATATACCGCTCTATCAGCATCCCGATAACAGCCACCGCTATGGGGGCCAGCAGGAGCGCAATCCAGAAGTTGGTCAAGCCGGCCAAAGTATAGCCAATGTAAGCAGCCAGCATGAAGATATAGGCATGTGCAAGGTTGAGAATATCCATCATGCCGAAAATCATGCTCAGGCCGGCCGCGATCAGGAACAGAAGCATTCCGTATGCCAGTCCGTGGACGAGCTGGGAGATGCAGATAAATGTCATGGGATCCATTTAACTTCCTCCAAAAAAAGGCAGGGGCGGACGCCTGACCGTCCCTGCCTTTAATGTGATTTTGCCTTTAACTCAATGTCAGATTAATCTACACGGCCCTTGAGTCCTTCGGGAACCGTTGGGGTGCAGTATTTCTGAGGAATGGTATTAACCTCGTGGACGCCTGCATAACCTTTGGAATACGGCACATCGTCATAGACGTCCTTGGTTGGATAGGTGGCCTCTCCCACGTACATGTCAAAGACCGCCTGGTGATCGTCGGCCCGCATGGTGCGGATCCCCTGGATGGACTTGTACACGTCGCCTTCCCATACCTCTATAATTTTTTCGGCGTCCAGTGTGCCGGCCCGCTCGATCACGTCAAACAGCCAGTAGGTATCGCCGATGGTCTGCCCGAGGACGAAATCCGGCCAGATGTAGAGCAGGGTGTCATACGGAGATTCCCAGTTTTTCCACTGTTCGTGCCATTCTTTCATGAGTTTCTGCTGAGCCTTGGTCTGAGGGGTGTCCCCGCTCATCCAGGAATAGCAGAAGATCATGTTCTTGGTTCCCTCAACCCCCACGGACTTTAATGACTCGGGATTGGTGATGTAGATATTGGCGATCGGCATATTCAGGCCCATTCTCCTGGCCTGCTTGATCAGGTTGTCACCGTCCGGCAGCCAGTCAGCGGTATAGAGAATCTCCGGGTTGGCGGCCATGACCTTGGTGAGATACGGCGCAAAATCCTTCAGCCACAGCTTGTGATAATCCTCGCTTACAATCTCGGCCTCGGGCTTGTATTTTTCCAGGTACTTTTTAAACGCATTGGCCATGGAGTGCCCGTAGAGATAATCCTGGCACAGGATGGAAAACTTGGTTTCCGGCCGGTTGGAAAAGTAATAGGCCATCGCCATGTTCCATTGTGTTGTGTTTGACAAGGTCCGGAAAGTATAGCGGTTGAAATTCTTCTCATTCATCAGCTCATCTGACAGCGAAAGACAGTTCATGAAAGGCACCTTGTATTCTTCTGCCACATCGGCTATGACCTTGGCCAGATGGCTGCCGGAGGTGCCCCATAAAACATCAACCTCTTTTTCCAGGCAGAGCCGTTCGGTGGCTTTCTTGGTGGCCGCGGGTTTGCCCTGGGTGTCGCCTATGAAGATTTCGATTTTTTTCTTCTCGCCGTCGACCATGATGCCGCCCCGCTTGTTAATATCATGGGCCACCCATCTGACCACCGGCAGAAACAGCTCGCCGTTGCCGGCCGCAGGACCGCTCATGATCTGCAGGTAACCGAGCTTGATGGTTGGGCCTTCGACTTCGATGGATTTGTTCGGGTCAAAGCCGGTCATGTCAGACATTTCAGAAGGATCAAATGCCGAGTCCACTTCCTGGGCGGTACCGGTTAAAGGCACAAGCGCAAAGGCCGCGGCAATTGATATGATGCAAAACAGATTGAATAATTTGTTTTTTCGTTTGGTAAACATAATTTCCCCCCTGGGTTTTGGTTCGTTCGGAAATTTTTCTAATGAGGCTAATTTTTCTGCAATCAAGTTTTTTACCTGTTAACAATGTTTATTCTTCTAATCCAGGTTAAAAAAACGAAAATAAAAAATCAAGTATAAATCCCGGGGGAGTGAAAAAACGCTTGGAAAGGAAACCCGGCCTATCTACCGCTTCCGGGCTTTGATGTATTTGGAAATGATAATGCCGCAAAACGGGCATTCGTCCACGGACGTGCCGAATTTTGTCAGGTCGCTGCCGCATTTCGGACAATGCTGGGGGTTGTTTTCCCGTGAGGGGTTTACGGCATTCCAGGAGATTTCATCATCATCTTCTTTCGGCAGGACATAGCAACAAACACCCATTTTCGAAAAAACCCGCTGCTGGTTGAGGGCTTTTTCCTTATCCAGTCCCTTTCTGACGGTTACAGGTTTGTCCCTGAACAGCGGCTTGAGATTTTCCGGGTTTCTGCCAAGTCTCCTGCCTACGCGCTCAATGACATCCCGCCGGGCAAAGCCCGGCAGCACCCTGCCTTCAAACACCAGGGAATAGCCCTTTTCTTCCACGGCAGATCCTTTCCTTTGTTTTTTGCAAAAATGATCCAACTTAAAGCCTTTTTCTCAAAATACCTATACAAATTTTATGCCACCAGTTTTTTTAAAACCCGAAATAAATAAATCCCCGTGCCGTGGGCATACCTGAAAAATCAAATAAGCGGGGCAAAGAAAAGCATGTAAAAAAAGGCGCCCTCAGCTTTCCGGGGCGCCTTTTATCTTTTGGTGCGGCCTTGAGGAACTATATTACCGTTACATCAACTGCTGCGGGGCCTTTTTGACCCTGCTGTACGGTAAATGTGACCTTGTCGCCTTCATTTAGCGACTTGAAACCTGTTGCATTGATTCCTGAATGATGAACAAAAACGTCTGATCCATCCTCGGTTTCGATAAAACCAAAGCCTTTTTTGTCGCTGAACCACTTTACTGTGCCATTTGCCATAGTGTCATCCTCCTTTCATTGAAGTTCTCCTGGTTCCCTCCGGATGGCCACTATAGAAATAGCTTTGCGTTGGGAAAGAAACCGGCATGGACATAATCACAAGCCATTTAAAGATTAAAGTCACTATAGCCCCTATTCCGGAAAAGTCAAACAATATTGCACCCGGGGGGATTTATTTTAGATAACTCTGAAAGCCGGGGCCAAAATAAATTATATTTGCAAATCAATGCATATTCTTTTATATTTAAAAATTAACCTTGTTTAAAAAATCAAGAAGTTAGAAAAACGAAACACCAAAGGAGAAAACAGATGAAAGAACAGGTACAGTCGGTTATCGAAAAAATCCGCCCTTCCCTTCAGGCAGACGGCGGAGATGTGGAGCTGGTGGAAGTCGATGACGGCGTGGTCAAGGTCCGGCTGCAGGGCGCATGCGCGGGGTGTCCCATGTCGCAGATGACGCTTAAAAACGGCATCGAGCGCCTGCTGAAAAAAGAGCTGCCGGATGTAAAATCTGTGGAATCAGTGCAGTAAGGCCAAAGCAGCAGCGATTAAAAAAGGAATTTACGCTTTAAACTGCCTTTCCGGGGTCAAAAATGTCTATTTCAGAAAAAATGGCGGATTTTATTGAAAAATCCTCCTGGATCCGGAAGATGTTCGAGGAAGGAGCGCGACTGAAGTCCATTCACGGGCAGAACAAGGTATTTGATTTCTCTCTTGGAAACCCGGACCTTGAGCCGCCGGATAAATTCAAGCGCAAGCTCAAAGAAATCGCCGAAGATACAGGGCGCGGACTTCACGCCTACATGCCCAACACCGGTTATTCTGCTGCAAGAAAGGCGGTGGCCGGGTTTCTTAGCCGGGAGCAGGAGACCGATGTGTCGGAAAACGAAGTGATCATGACATGCGGTGCCGCAGGCGGGCTTAACATAATTTTAAAGGCGATCCTTAACCCGGGCGAGGAGGTGATCACG
>JAGXLE010000137.1 GCA_018334855.1 Desulfobacterales bacterium
AGAAGGTGTGCTCTTCCGATCTGGGGCATTTAGAGCTGAATGTATTCTCTATTAATTCAATAAATTATAAAACAGAATAAAGAACGGGAAGATAAACCAGGAAAAAGTTCAGTTGCTATCCTGCAATTAAAATTTACTTTAAGTTGCAGGATAGCAACTATGGAATAAAGTCCATGGCAAGGTTTACGGGCGCGGATAACTACCCCGGAAGTTGTTTATATCTTTTACAAAGCCTTCAAAGTCGTGTTTTGCCAGAAACCTGGAAATCATTTCTCCGGCCTTTGCCGCCGTGTCAATGCGGTAGCCGCCCGCAGAATCTTTTCCGGCCAAAAGCTTTGCGTTTTCAACTATGGCCGTCAGTGCCTCTGCAGTGATCTCCACGTTGACGTGGACCTCGAGTTTCTCTTTTGTATCGGTCATTTCTGCATTCCCATGTTCGCTGCTGCCTGTTTGATCAGCCTGAACGAACCCTCAGGCAAAAATATCTGCCGGCTTGTAAGGGTGCGCGCCTTCTATTACTTCAACCCCGGATTTCGCATTGATTTTACTTATAATCGTATCTCTGTAAGGGCAGTGATCGGTTATGCAGGGACCGATATGGATCTTTGTGACTTTTTCATCGACCGCCTTGTTCCAGAGGTTTACCTGGGCCAGTCTTGTAACAATAGCGGCTCCCGGGCAGTCCCCGCAGTTGATCAGGCCGACCAGTTCCGCATCATCTTTTCCGTAGCGCTCAAATTCACCGGCCCTGCGGTTAAATCCGACCATGCACCTGGAACAGCCGATGCACACGTCATCCATCGCCCTTTTGCACCCGACAATCAAGACCTTTTCCATATCCTTACCTTCCTTTCTGTTCTGGTTCCAAGAAGACAACCCAAAGGAAATATGAGCATATGCTAATAAAATATATAACAGCTCATCGATTTTTCAAGGGTAAAGATATGCACAGCACCGGTTGATTTTAACTAAACTTTTTCTGATTCCCGCCGATAAAAATTAGTTGGTATCACAATAATACAAAGTTCAAAGGAGATGCTCTATGAATGATCTCGGCAGGCGGGAATTTCTGAAAATTTTTGGCACCGCAATCGGAGGAGTGATGCTTACATCATGCGTCATCGGCGGCGGTGACGGCTCGGGAGGCGATAAACAGTCTGACATCCCGAACGGCTATAGGTTTTACAGGGTAAAGAGCTTAGGTGATGCCATATACACCGGTTTTGACAAGTTTGTGCTCGACCACTTTTATGGAAGCGTCCTTATAGCTTCAAACGGAATCATTACTTTCAATGCAAGAAATTATAATAACAGGGGCGGAATTTTCCAGCTCGGAGTTGATTTTAATGGCTCCAGGCCGGATATCCAGTGGGAAAGGGCTGCTGTTTTAGCGGGCAATGAACTGGCAGACGGGCGTATAGTAAGAAGAACAGGCGCTTTTGATGTAAATGACGCCGGCAATATTGCCGCTGTTATTACCGCGGCAAATCCTCTTGGCAGCGCCCATTACGGCGACGGCCTTTACCTGGACTATGAGAGAAATGGTTTTCAGCCCCTGATAATCACCAATGACAGATTGGGTGTAAATCCCTTTTTCAGTTCAGGTGTCATGGGAGACGTGGATATACATGACAACAACGATATCCTTTTTGTCAGTGATTATAACGCAGGAAAAGGCATGAGATTCGGCGAGGCCATATTTCATTTACCCGGGGGCTGCCCGGGGGCGACCAGCGTGATTTTAAAAGCAGGTGATATCCTGCCGGACTCTGATTATTCGATCACAAGTATCGGGCTGATCGATATGAATGACGGCGGCAATTTTACAGCACAGGCAGCTGTCAAATCCCTGACCGCCGAAGCTGCAGAACCGGAAAACTATTCAGAGATTTCCCATGACCTTGTTTGTTCGGGTAATGTAAATAACTTCGGAGAAATCGGTATAATCTCCATGCCCCCGGAGCTTGATAACAGCCAGTATCAGGGCAAACCTTTCTACGGCCCCAGAATCGCACCGGACGGCAAAAAACTGATTGTTTATTCGGATGATATCGGCAACCAGAAGTTTGTATTCAATGACAATGTCATTTTGGGTACCGGTAGCAGAATGCTTTCACAGTACGGACGGATTTTGGGTTTCGGTCCAGGCTCAATAGCGCCTGACGGGATTCTTTACTATACACTGATTGCAGAAAACACCGGATTGTGCCTTATGGCCTCTGATCTTGACGAGCATCGGATTCTGCTGGCTGCAGGAGACGTTCTCTCTGATGGCGGTGCACCGGTGGAATCCATTGAGTTCGGGGCATCCACAAAACATGTGGATGCAGAGGGAAGAATAGCACTGATATGCAATTTCACCGACGGAACCAATTCGCTGGTTGTCGGTATACCATGCTGAGAAAAGGAGCCTTTCATGCCTAAAATCAATATCCCTGAAACTTTAATTGCAACCTCTGACCCGGCTATGATTTCCGAGGGTTTTCACTTTTATCCGGATTTTCACTTTCCGGACTGGTGGAGCGTTGATGTATCAGAGACCATATTGGATCCAAAGCCTTATCACAGCAAATTGACCGGGGTAAATATAGAAGCCAGGGTCAGCATAGGGGGCGAGGCGGGCCTTAGCGGGCCCAACTACGGCACCAGCATGATAATGAACGGGGAGCTGGATTCAGATACCGGAGGCTCAAAAATCACCCTGGCAGTTAAAGAGGATAACTTTGTCGCCGGCACATTAAACGGGATCAAAGTGTATTTAAGCCTTTACCTGTACTGGAAGCAATACGTATCGCCCTGGTATACAAAGGAATTGATAAATATCGACAAGAATATTTCATATGATCTTATCACGATTTTTGCAAACGTTGCACGTAAAATCGGGAAAAAGATACCGGGCCTTGACACTATACTCGCGTTTATCCCGAAAGGCGCTGAAAAAGGTTTTTGGGACATGCGATCAGGGATTACATGCATTAATAAAGATATTAAAGGAGATGAACTGCCCAGGGGCTCGATTCAGCTTACCCCGACGATGGAGGGCTTTGTGGATCTGGTGAATCTGGCGGAAACACTGGCCGAGGATGGAGAGGTTGCCCTTCTTGAGCCTGAGGGAGCCGCGATTGACGAAGAAACGAAATCAGTGGTTGAAGCAGAAGAAGATGCAGGGGTAAAAGTACAAACCGGTCCCGTATTGGGGATAGTTTTGCCCATTACTATCTCCATAAGCAAACTGAAGGCTTATGATGTTTCCGGGTATGAAGTCACGTTTGATCAATTGAACTTCAGCGACGGCGGGGTAAACGGGACTTCTGATAATTCCCTGTCAAATCTGGATAAAATTGGTGTCTGTTTAACCCATCGGGTTGGTTTTGATATAAGATTCGGATGGAAGGTCAAGGCCAGCTTTGCAAAAAAGAAAAGCTGGCAGAGTAAATGGGAAACCAATCTTCTGGCTGATTTCGGAGTTGATATCAGTCAATTGAACCCCGAGCACACCAATGAAATTAAAAACCAGGCGGGCAGTGAGACAACCGGCAGCATTGAAGTTGTATTTTTAGGATCTTCGCAATGACAGGCACTTCAAAAAATTCGGGAAAGCAGAAAGTCTATATAAAGTCGGGCGAGGATTTGTTTGACGGATTACGCCACCCTGACCCGGCTTTGCGGACGGCAATTCTGAAAGCTGTGCACAAAAATCCGGACACTGCCATGGCATATGGCAAAGTTAACGGGCGCGACCTCATAGACGAACTTCTTTTTTTGTATCAAGAATCCAGGGGGAGCGTGGATTGCCTTGCCTATGCTTACACCCTGTTTGGGTTTAATGACGCCAGGGTTACGGCATTTGCAGAAAAGGCGTTTTATGAGACAGATAATACGGAAATTATGCTGCTTGCAGGGACAATTATTGCAAAAATACCTGAAAATAAAAGGAAAGTATTGCTCTGCCCGGCTGTATGGGATGCAGAAAACCCCGTACGGGGCCGGGCTGCCGCCAACCTCCTTGCCGATTGCCGAAACTTGAGTGCGGATATAAAACTGCGCGTGGCCATTCTGTCAGATCACAAGGTGGATTTGCCTGAATTTAACTGTGAAACCGCACAAGCCTGGCTTGCTGAAATGCAGGGAGATTATTTGCGAAAGGCAAGGAAGGCCTTTTTGGCCCTGGGCAGGCATGCCTTAAAGAAAATGCTGGATACATGGCCCGTCTTGTCCTGCGAGCTTCAGCAATGGCTTATATATCAACTAGCGGAAAACGGAATAGACGGAGCCGGAGAAAAGATAAAAGAAATTATTGAGGAAAGAATTGAAAGACTTCTGCCCGCCGCCTTGGAATGCTACAGGATACTGGATATAAAAGACGATAATATAATTCTGCCTTTATGCGATCATAATAATCCGGATATAAGGTCCGCGGGTATTAAAGCTATAAAAACCTACATGGATCTGTCAGACAGGGTTTTTACGGAAGAGAGCTTAAAAGTGCGTCTTGCGGCTATGACCCATATGGCCGGGTTTGGCGGTCAAAAAGAAGCGGATGCCCTGGCGGAACTGCTGGGGGATGATAGCTGGCGGATTCGCGCAAGAGCAGCCAAATGCCTTGCCCGGATGGCACCACTGTCTTTGCCGGCGCTGAAAGATGCATACAACAGTGATATTGAAAATACCAGAATAGCTGCCTCTCAAGCTTTACATGCACTCGGGATGAAAATATAGATTGGGGGAAATAACGATACTCACCAATTCCCCCCGGAAGAACCCAAAATATTTCTAACCATCATATTGCCTGTA
>JAGXLE010000138.1 GCA_018334855.1 Desulfobacterales bacterium
CCAAGGCATGATCAAGTGCGGCGCTCCGCAGAAACTGCACCTTGAATCTGCCAATATGCTCCGGATCGAAATTCACATTACTGGATGCCCATAGCCGCTATGTGCAATCTGACTGGTAGCCTGAGCAGCATGGGAAACCCGAGTAATCAGACTGAGGGATTTACAAAGTCAAAATGCAAACAAATAGGCGCAGCCGAATCTCCTGCCCGTGCCGGGAAAGCAGCGATCGGTTCTCTTTGTTGATCTTCGCGCTAAGGTTAAGAATACCCAAGCCGCTGTATTTCATTACCCAGGTAGTTCTCAAAAACCCCGATTTGGAGAGCTGAAAGCTGTCTTATATAACGGCTAACCGATAATGACTTCACAGTGGAGCTGCTGCGGATTTTATAGTCACCCCCGTTTCGCATTTTGAATTGACTGAAAGGCAGGAGGCGCTCATAGGGGAGCTCCAGATAATCAAAAAGGCCGGCCAGGGTTTCATCTGGTTGAAGCACCAGGTCTTCATAACGCAGCAAATGCCAGCGCTCAGGTGCGTCAAAAAAATGCCTGTAAATTTTTTTCCAGCGTTTGAGCAGGCCGGTGTCGATACCCGCTTCTTTGAGCCCCCTGGGCCAGAACAGGTAAGCATAACCGGATTCCATGCATGACAGATAGCTGTCGCGCGGATCGCGGGCAAGCCACAAATATTTATCAAAATGCCGGTAGATCCTTACCTGTTGTTTCAGGTAGATGATATCCATGGGCTTGATGCATAAATGCCTGTGCCCTGTATCCCCTCCGAGCATGAGCCTGGTCAGCACTGCAAATGAAGACAGGTCGCTGTATGCACACAACTTCGAATGCTGTCCAAGGATATGCTGTAGCAGTGTGCTGCCGCTTCTCATCGCGTAACCGATAAGGATTTTCATAATACCTGCTCTAGTCCTTCCGGGGTCAGCAGGCCGCTGACACCAGGTCTTCAACGTAGGTTTTGGGGTCAACGAACCCGGAAGGGTTTTTAAAAAGATCCCAGCTTTTCAAGAAGTTTTCCTCAAATGACCTGCCTTCCATGTACTTTCGCGCAGCCTTTTTCATCCTGGTGGCCTCGGCGGTGTTCTGATATAATCTGTCGATGACTTCGGCAATGGCATCCGCGTCAAAAGATCGCACCACAAATCCGGTCTCCCCCGGAATCAGATTTTCCTGAGGACCTCCCTGATCGGATACAACAACCGGCAGGCCCGATGCCTGGGCCTCCAGGACCACGTTGCCGAAGGTGTCCGTGGTGGAAGGAAATACAAATATATCGCTTGATGCATATGCACAGGCCAGCTGCTCTCCGGTAAGCTCCCCGGTAAAAAGGACCCGCGATCCGTTTAGCAAAGATGTCATGTCCTTCCTGTAAGGCCCGTCTCCCACTATGATCAGGTCAATGTTTTTCCCCCGGGCCTCCAGTGTCTGAAAGGCCCTAACCAGTATTCCCAGGTTCTTTTCCCTGGAAACCCGGCCGACATAGAGCATTTTCATGGAGCTTCTTTGCAGTCCATAGGCGGATTCCCAGAAACCATTGCGTTTGTCGGGATGAAAACGTTCAATATCTATACCTCTTGGATAAACCTTGATTCTGTCCTCGCTGAGCCCTTTGGCTGCAAGCTCGCTTCCGGTGGCCCGGGAGGGAACATAAACAAGATCCATCTGATTATAAAACCAGATCATCGCCTTCCACATCAGGTCCTCGATATTGTTGTCCCCGGTCAGTTCGGCCGCATACTGGGGAAATGCCGTATGATAGGTTCCGTATATCGGCAGGTTCAGGGTGTGGGCAATGGCCAATGCACAAATACCAACAGGACCTGGGGTGGCTGTGTGAATCTGGGTTATTCCGTTTTCAAAGCAGAAATCGAGCATTTTCAAAAACGGCGGATAATACAGCTTGAGTTCCGGATATTCCGGCAGTTCATAATAACCAATAGGCTTGAAATTAACCGCGCCTTCGGGGTCCTCATTCGGATGACACGTGATTACGGACAGGTCCTTGTGGTTTTTACGGGCTGCCTCCAGCTGCGTCCTTATTGTCAGCGCAACCCCGTTGGTTTCATGATACGTATCTGTAAACAGGGCAACTTTTGATTCTCCGGGTTCAACCAAGGGTTTTTTGCCGATGCAGTCATTATGGCAGGCTTCAGCAAACCGCCGGTCTCTGGTAAACAAGCGGTAGGACATAAAGTAGGGGGCGACCAGTGTGTAGACTGACCCGGCAGAGCCCATGGTCTGGAATATGTTAAACAGCCTGGCCCGGGAAAGGCTCGAAAGCGTTGTGTCCGCCAGAGTGCGCATGATTTCTTCCGAGACTTCACTGACGAAATGAAACCAGATATCTTCTTTTTCTGAACCCTTTGCCTCTCCGGTTTCAAGCAACTTACGGAATTGCGCATTTTTTGCGAGAAAAGCATTGCCTTTTTCCTGAATCAACCCCGTGATATCTGTTGTATTATCGAATAAAAACGATACTGAAGGGCGCTTTGAAATCAGATAATCCTGGAGCCGGGTGATCAGGCTCCTTCCCCTGGAGTCAGGATCTGCCGTGGTCAATGCGCGGTCGATGAACTGAAACAGGCTGTCTTTGTCAACCAATCCTTCGAGCTTGAAGGTTGACTTGTAATACTGGTAGGCAATGCCGTAGAGATTGTGCGCCATGGTTTTCGGGGTGGCGGGCTCGCCGCTGGCAGTACTTCTTCCCTGCTTTAATCCCTCAAAAAATTCCTCTTTTGTTGCTGCCCCGGAAACGACTGTATACATCCGGGCAATGTTTAATGAAGAGTGATCGTCTGAGCCGCCGGTAATGTTTTTTACCCAGAACTGATCGCCCATGGGTTTCATATTGTGCTTGTCTGCAAGTGTTTCGATCTGCCCCGGGCAGAGCTGCTTTAGAACCGATTCGAGCACATGGTTCTGGTAGTTGTCCCTGGAGCCGTTTAACTCGAAATTTTTAAACAGCAGCAGCATTTTTTCAAAATGAGCAAGTGTGAGCTTGTGGTTTATGTCAAACAAAGGATGGGCAAGAACGTGATGAATCTCGCGTCTGTTCAGGTACTGGCATAGGTCGTAGACATTTCCCCGCAGCCGGGATATATCCTCGTGCTGAGCCTCGGTAATATCGAGGGCCAGCACATGTAGCTTGCACTTGTCTTCCGGAAAATACGTTGTGATCTCTTCGCTGACAAAGGTGTCGGGCAGGTGAGCAATCTCTATGCTTCCGTTTATAGTATTATGGTCTGTGATGGTAACCAGGTCCATGCCCCTCTGCTTTGCCACCTGGTATAATTTCGCCGGATGGGTAAAGCTTTCCGGGCAGCTCAGCTTCTGAAGTATCCAGTGCGAGGGGCGGTCTGACATTTTTGAATGAACGTGTAAATCCACTTTGAGATCTTGTGTTTTCATTTTCTGTCTCTCTTTTAGTCTTTCTTCTTGGGATTAAGTCGCCGGATGCTCAGTTTATTCGACTTATTTATTGTTTACGGGGTAAACATAATAGCCTTTTATGGCAGGAAAGTGACAGCCGGATGGAATTTCAAAACAGATTGTGTGACGGAAAAATGAAATCAAGCATTTTGTGCCGCACAAATGTCACAATTTTGACCTGTGTTTGTAATAATGAAGCGTTATCGTTTGATATCTGAAGCTCCGGACGGGCCAGTATACGATACAATCATTGCCGGGAATTGCGGTATGTTTTTGTTTATATTGATGATGAGTCTGATCGTTGTTTTTCTTTACGGACTGCGGGTTCGTCTGCTCATGACCCGGCGGTCTCACCCGAATGCCGATATGCTGATTTCGGAACTGGAAAAATTGTGTAAATAACAAAAGACAAGAGGAGTTTATATGAGCAAAAAGCGTGTGCTTTTCATATGCGTGCATAACAGTGCCCGCAGTCAGATGGCTGAAGCGTTTTTAAAACAGGAGGCCGGAGAATCTGTTGAAGTAGAGAGTGCAGGGCTTGAACCGACAAAACTCAATCCCCTCGCTGTGGCAGCAATGGACGAAGTCGGCCTGGATATCAGCAAGAACAGACCCCAAAGCGTGTTTGAACTGTTTAAAGAGGGCAGGCTTTATACTGAAGTTATTACTGTCTGCGATGAAGGCGCGGAAAAATGCCCTGTTTTCCCGGGTTTGAGCCAGAGATTGCACTGGCCGTTTGATGATCCTGCTGGTTTTGAGGGCACGTGGGAAGAAAAACTTGAACAAACCCGCAGAGTCAGAGATGAGATAAGGGAAAAAATTCATGAGTGGCTCGTCGAGCAAAAGCAATGCTAAAATGCTTAGTTACGGTCAAATCTGACATTTACCGCTCGTTTTCACGACTATCCTTTTTGAAAAGCACTTCTTGCCAGCGCCTTCTCAAGTGCGGCCTCCTGCCTAATCTGCGCCTTGAATCTGGCATTCCGCGGGGGTTCAGAATTCGGACTATTGCCTGAGCATAGCCGTGTTCTGCAGTAACAAATTAAAAACCAAGAACAAACAAGATCCCTCTGGATTTCCTATGTCACCTCCGCCCGGCTCATAAACCACTTTTTGACTGACTATATAAACCAGATATATTATATGTTACTGACAAATTACTAAAAATTCTGGACGCTATCTGTAACGGAGCGCTTATATCAATCGAATTAACCCGTTTTTTAATTGACGCTTTGAGAGGGGTGCGTTTTATGTTGCCGCCCCACACGCGCCCCTCAAGCAGGTGTTCTGTGAGGACTAAGGAGTTGTAGAAAATGATTGCTGGAAATGAATTTGTGGATCCCCC
>JAGXLE010000003.1 GCA_018334855.1 Desulfobacterales bacterium
GGGAGACCAGGCTCTGCCGAAAGGTTGTGGAAAGATAATACGGTTCGCCCTGGACAAACGGGCAGACCTGGGCATTGGGAAGCCCGTTTTCCACAGGAATTGCCTTTACATGGGGAAGAAACAGATAATCAGGCGGTTCGGGATCATTGATAAGGGAATAAAAATAGCCGTGAGACAGTTCTGCAGGAAAGCAGAAGGCAGCGTTTCTCATATCAATGCCTTTTGCATCGGGCTGTTCTGCAAGTACGGGCTCAAGACCGATCCCGGCAAAAAAGTTTGAATACAGGGGATAATAAGTATTTGTCAGAAAGCTCTTGTTGATGCCGACACGCCGGCTGCGGGCCGGCAAATCAGAGCCTTTGGCAGCATACTTGTCAAACACGAGTTTTTCCCTGTGCTTGACAAGATCCAGGGACTCTATGTTGTATTCCAGGTTGTAGCGCAGGTTGTAGTAGCGGTTGCAGGCTCCGCCGAAAGGGTATTTTTTGCCTTCAAGCTCTATAACCGCGATCTCGCATCCCCTGTCGCATTTTTCTTTGCCGCCCTTGCAGGTAAATGATTTTTTGTATGTCACCTCCCGGTCCGCCAGGGTTTTAAGATCAAATCGCTCCGGCTCCATCAGTCCCATCCGGATTCGCTTCTTGATCTCAAGGCCCACGCCGAAAGCACCCATCAGGCCCGGCTCAGGGGGAACAATGATAGGCTTTGAAGAAAGCGCAGCCATTGCAAGCGGCACTGCCTTGTTATAGCATACACCCCCCTGCATAAACACTTTGCCGCCAACAGGACGGTTTCCCTTGACCCTGTTTATGTAATTCATGCAGATCGAATAGACCAGTCCTGCGATGATATCTTCGTGTGCCACTCCTTCGTGCACCGCGGTCTTTATGTCAGAAGCGATAAATGCCGCGCACTGATCGTTGAAATTCGGTGGATTATCAGCCTTTAAGGCCACTTCTGCAATGGATTCAACGTCTACTCCCAGGGTTTCATCGGCTGATTCGGCCAGAAAGGAGCCTGTACCTGCAGAGCAGGCCTCGTTCATGGCATAGTCTGAGGGCACTCCGCTTGTAACATAGGTATACTTGGCATCCTGGCCTCCGATTTCAAAAAGCGTGTCAACATCAGGATCGAAATGCACCGCAGCAGCCGCATGGGCCACGATTTCATTTATCACCCCGTGGGTCAGTGCGTGTAAGCCCGCAATCTGGCGTCCTGAACCGCACACCCCGAGCCCCGTGATTGAGATGCCGGCAGGATCAACCTTTTCCTCCACCTGGCTTAGAAGTTCACGGTAACAGGCCCTGGACGCCCCCACAGGATCGCCGTGGGTATAGAGATAAACGGATGCAAGCATTGCATCATCATCTGTGCGCATCAGTACCGCCTTGGTGGTGGTTGAGCCTACGTCTAAGCCGAGGATACATTCATCGTTTTCCCTGATTTCTCCCTTGTTGACGCTTTTAAAGGAAACTTTTTCCTCATAGTCCCTGAGCCTGGGCAGCGTATCAAATGATACCGCTCCTTCGGCAAACAGCTCATTTTCTTCCGGCAGTGAGGATGCACTGTTTTCAAACGCCCACAGGGCAGCGCCCAGGGCCTCGAAATAAGGGGCCTGCTCCGGGACTATCAGGCCCGGGATGGACTGCTCAAGATAATCGATCATCATCTGATTGCGGGCCGATCCGCCGACGATCATTATATCTCTTTTTTCCATATTTTTGAGCAGTTCAAGGATCTTGTTTGCCATCATACGGCACAGGCCCGCAGTTACCCTTGATTTGGGCACGCCCTTGTTAATGGCATGAGTGCAGTCGGATTTGCAGAAAACCGAGCATCTTCCCGAGACCTGGTAGGGTGTCTCGGTAGAAGACCAGTGCTGCGCCTCTTTAAGGCTCACTCCCATGCGTCTTAGCTGCTGCATGAAAAATTCCCCTGTGCCCGAGGCGCACTTGTTGCCGGTAAGTACGTTTTTTATGCGCCCCCTGTCATCAAGGACATAAACCATGAAGGTTTCGCCGCCTGCAGATACAATTGCCGGGCAATAAGTGTCCGGGGGCCTGATATGAAGGTAGGCGTGTTCGACAGCTTCGGGCTCGGAAATGGTGGTCAGGTTTACAAATTCCCTGAACCGCCTCCCGGTTGCCACAATCCTGTCGCAGCGATCCGCTTCTGTATCTTTAAGCATTGACAGCAGGGTATCGCGAGGATTGCCTCCATGGGGCCGGTCTGAAGCGGAAATAATCCTTGGTGGCGTTTTGTCAGCAAAATTATCTGAAAACTGCAGCTGAACAACAGAAACCGTGGAAGCGCCCAGGCAAATGCCCATGGTTTCAAGGTTTTGCGTCTCAATTTCACTTGCGTATTGTGTATCTGATCCTGGCTCTTTCATCTGCTGGTTCCATAAAGTTTGGACCGGATATGCTGATCCGCTCATATATTAAACGGTTAACATCAAATATTCCACACTCCGAATTCTCGGCAGCGCCCACGATTACAATATATCGTTGATCGTAATACAACAAAGTCGAGCCTGACTCCGGCATTGCAGTTCGGGTCACATGTCCGTTTCTGCACCGAAATACTACTGAGTTGTGACTGTGTCCACAGAATATAACATGATCCGAGGCATTATTAAATACTTCTGTTGCCCGGTCAATGCCGCCCGTATCAACGGGATCGTAAATGGCCCGCACGGACTCATACGGCAATGAATGGCAACAGCAAACTCCGGCAAAACGCCTGACTAACGGGGTATTCTGAAAAAAGCGGAGCCACCGGTCTCTTTTGTCGGCATACTGCGGCAGCTCTTCATTCTGCAGCTTCTTTTCCACCTGATAATCATTATTTCCCTTTACTGCATAAATTCCGTACTGCTCAAGCAGCTCAAAAACTTCGGCCATCTGCCCCGGATTTCCGGAATCGCAGAAGTCGCCAAGATGTACGAGAATGTCAGCACCTTTTGACAAAAGCATATCTGCAGCATCACGAAGCAGGCCTGCGCTGCCGTGAGTATCGGCTATAAGGCCGATCCGCACAGAAGATTTTAAACATTTTTTCATGATTTGTACAGTACTCAATAAACCGCTGGCTGTCAATCTGGCATATGCGCAAACACAGATGTTGACTTTTGATTACAGATATCGGATCTTATGCCAGCAACGCCATGCGGGACAGGTATCTGTAAAACTATTACGGCAGTAAAGGAGCAGAAGATGAACGAAAATTCAGACAACGGATCCTGGGTATATGTGGCCGTGGAAGATCCCGGCGGCAACGAAAAATTCATGGGTCTCTACGATGAGAAGACCCGGATTTCATATATTCCGGCATTTTATGAAAAAGAGGATGCCATGGCCTGCGTAATAAATCTTCCCCGCTCGCCGGAAAAAAAATACGAGGTCCAGGCCATACTGCTGGAAGAATTGAAAAAAGATGCCCGCAATAACGGGTTTCTGATTTTCATGCTCGATGCGGAGGGCCGGATTTTAAAGCAGATTCAGCCTTGATTATTGCCATGCCGATTGTAACCGCCCGGTCCAGTCCGGCCCGGGAATGCCCCAGTTGATGGATGCTGCAAAACCTTTTCTTGTTGACCCGAACACAATTCACTGGTAAATATTAGTGATTATGGAGAGAAACGCAATATTGAAACATCGATTGACAAGGAGTGCGGGATGAAAAATGTCGGTGTCTTATTGTCCGGCTGCGGTGTATATGACGGAACCGAAATTCATGAAGCCGTGATTACCCTGCTTGCTCTGGAACGTAACGGCGCCAGCACGGTCTGCATGGCTCCTGATATTGCCCAGCACCATGTGGTCAACCATCTTACCGGCCAACCCACTGAAGAAAGCCGAAATTTGCTGGTCGAGTCCGCTCGCATAGCACGGGGCGAAATCACTGATATCAAGCACATCCGTTCGGCAGACTTAGATGCCCTTGTCATTCCCGGCGGATTCGGCGCGGCAAAAAATCTGAGCGATTTCGCAATCAAGGGAAAAGAAGCGGAAATCCATCCCGAGGTGCGCCGCCTGGTAATTGAAATGGCCGATTCCGCGAAACCAATAGGTGCAATGTGCATCTCGCCAGCGGTACTTGCAAAAATTCTCGAAGACAGGCGGCCCCAGGTAACCATCGGAAACGACCTGGGAACGGCTGAAGCTATCGAGGCCATGGGCGGGACACATACAGTTTGCGAGGTTAAAATGATAGAGGTGGATAAAACCAACAAGCTTGTCACTACACCGGCTTACATGATAGGGTCGTCTATCAGCGATGTTGCAGAAGGTATTGAAAAACTGGTGGAAAAAGTGCTGGAAATGGCATAGCCAACGGCTTTAACGGAACTGCCCTCCCCCTGCCATCTTTTTTAATCCGGCAGAGCGTCGTAGAAATACCTCATTGCATCTGAACGGGAAATAATGCCGATTATCCTGTCATTTTCGATTACGGGCAGCCGGCCTATATCGTGCTTGACCATAAGACGGGCGGCATGCATAGGGCTTCGCTCAGGGGAAATGGTGATATTTTTTGTACTCATGAAAGCTTTGACCGGTGATTTAAGCTGAGACTGTTTTTTAAGTTTTTTAAAATCCCTTCTTGATATAATCCCCTTCAATATTCCGTCATCTATAACCGGAAGACCGGTGCATCCCTTTTCCTTAAGGATTGCCGCCACCCGGGACATGGAGATGCTGCTTGCTACATGGACCACCGGAGATGACATTATGTCTCTTATCTGAACCGAGCTTTCCTGGTTTCCTTTCATAAGTTCAATCATCCGGTCCCTTACTGAACGCGGATTTACGGACTTGAGCAAAGCAGAACCGGCCCCCGGATGCCCCCCGCCTCCTATACTGCGCATTATCGATCCAATGTTTATGTCCTCTACAATACTGCGGCCTATAACGATACACTTGTCATTTTCCTCGTGTACAAAAATTCCCACAGCAACATCGACGTTGGCAATTTCCCGATACATGTGAACAACCAGCGAAAGATTGTTGACGTGGCCGCTGATGGAGGTGATATTAATACTTACGCTGTAATTGTTGATTTTGCGCCGCCCCGCCTTTTTAAGCATCTCAAAGAGTATGTCCTTCTGTCTTTGCCCGTAACCGGGCTGAAGAAAGGTTTTTAAAATTTTTAAATCCGCCATTTGTTCAAGCAGATACCCGGCTGCATAGGCATCCTCAGCAGTTGCCGAGGGAAAGGTCAAACTGCCGGTGTCCTCGTAGAGTCCGGTTAAAAACAGGGTCGCCTGGATAGGTGAAATATTCGTGCCCAGCTCTTTAAGACGCCGTATCATAAGTGTAATTGCGGCTCCCGTATTTTCCTGGCATTTCCAGGAGGCATCAATATCGCAATCAAAAGCATCATGGTGATCCCACAACAGGATTTCCGGTGAAAAATCATTCTTTAGTTTCCCCATTCTGTCGAGCCTGGACCATTTGTTTGTATCGACTACAATCAGTTTATCCACAGCCGACAGGTCAATATCATCGACTTCGGCCAGCTCGAACATGTCTTTATGGAAGGATAGAAATGCCTTTACATTGGGATTTATCGCTTTTGGAAGAACGGCAACAGTGCCGGGGTAGATCAGGGTTGCGGCAACAAGACAGGCAAGGCCGTCAAAATCTGTGTTTTTGTGGGTGGTGACAATCTGCATTCGGTCTCCCGGTTTTTTAAAAAATTTTCAGATTTAATCAGGATAAGCTGATTTTTCGTCCCTTTTCCGGATCCGGTGGAATTTGTCTTGCATCTGTAAAAAATTTGGTGATATCATTTAAATATCATAATTGACGGGCTTGTAAAAAGCAATTTACACCCCGCGGCGGTATTTTTGCAGGACCTAAATTGAGCGATTTTTCGGAAAACCGCTTTTCCGCACCGCCGTCAGGGCAGCGAGGTGCAGTTTCGCAAGTGCGCAAAAAAAGGATTCCCTTGGAAAAAGTCATTTCTGAGCGGCATTTGCCCAGGGGCCGGGAAATAATCGTAAAAGGCGGTGTATGGATTATATAAGAAACTCATCCACTCTGAATGCGGCTGTTGAAGGAAAAAAAGAAAAAGCCGCCCTGTCAAATCGCCGCCTTATAGATTCTGACTTTGAGTCCGAACCTCCTGGCAAGCCCGGGTCTATCGGAAGAAACAAGCTGGTAAATATTTTAAACCTCAGGCACTTTAGAAACCAGACCGTTCAAATACATTTCCAGGATGAGGGAACTCTTCGCAATCTTTCATTTGAAGCAATCCCGCAGCCCTGTTTCGGCAAACATCTTGTCTGCCTGTGGAAAAATCCTCCGGGAGCCCTACCTAAAACAGACAAATACAGGTTGACAGGACTTTCCTTTTCAAACGGAACAGAGCTGATACATGCAGATGCCTTGTCTCGTGCGGCAAGCAGCAGGGGGATCTGCCTAACCCTTCCCGGCAGTGCGGTATCGCACTCCTTACGGGTTTCTGCAAGATATAAATGCGAATCAATTCATGCCCGGATGCTGCAAAACGGGGTCGTTTTCGAGGGCCTGCTCAAAGACTTTAATTTTTCCGCATTCTGCGTGATGATTCCTTCCGCCGGTGAAACACCCTTTCAATGGCTAAATTACAGCAACAACCTGACCCTGATATTAAAATCAGAGGAGGAAACCCTTTATTCCGGCGAATGCAGGATAATAGAAAACCCCGGCAAAAGAGACGAAAAAGAGCTGGTAATAGAGCCGGTAAATGATACTGTCCAGCGGTTTTCTCCCAGGATTTATCGAAGTAAAAGGGTCTCGTTTACCCCGGCCCCGGACATTATTTTTACCCACCCCCTTACAGGCGGGCATGTCAGCCTGAAAGCAATTGATATTTCCGGTGCCGGCATATCAGTGGAAGAAAGCCGTGAAAACGCCGGATTGTTTGCCGGACTGATTCTTCCGGAAATGACCATTAATTTTGCCAGTGCCTTCAATATACAATGCAAAGCGCAGGTGGCCTATACCCGGGTTTTGAAGACACAACAGGGAAAGGAAAAGGTAAAGTGCGGGATTGCATTTCTCGACATGGAACCAAACCAGCACATGCGGCTGCTGTCCATGATTCACCAGGCCGAAAACAGTCATCTCTACATATGCAACCCTGTCGATATCGATTCTCTCTGGGGTTTTTTCTTTGAAACCGGATTTATCTACCCCAGAAAATATGCTTTTATCCAGCCTTACAAGGAAGAGGTGAAAAAGACCTACGAAAAGCTCTATAACAGCCAGTCCCCGATTGCGCGATACTTTACCTGGCAGCAAAACGGAACCATTCTTGCTCATCTTGCCATGCTGCGTTTCTACGAAAAAACATGGCTGATTCATCACCTGGCATCCAGAACGGAAAGGCGCGCAGGTACGGGAATAGACATGATTGACCAGGTCGGGGAATTTGCCTACGAGACACACAGGCTGGCATCTTCACAAATGTCTTACATGATCTGCTATTACAGGCCGGCCAACCGTTTTTCCGCCCATTTTTTCGGGGGGGTTGCGAAAAATATCAAAAACTTGCACGCCTGTTCGGTTGACGAATTTGCTTATTATCATAGCCGTGCAGGTAATGTAAACACTTCGCTGCCCGGCCAATGGAGCTTGTCAAAGGCCGAATATCATGATCTCTGTGAGCTGAAAGAATTTTATGATCAGCGTTCCGGAGGATTGATGATAAAGGCGCTTGACCTGATTCCGGAAAAGCCTGTTCGCAACAGAAGCGATTTAAGTGAGCGCTACCATGAAATAGGGCTTCGAAGGGAGCGGAGAGTATTTACCCTCAGAAAGCAGGACAGGGTAAAGGCAGTGATAATGGCAAATATTTCGGATTTTGCCCTGAATCTGTCTGATCTGACAAACTGCCTCAGTATTTTTGTAATAGATCAGGAGACCCCCTATGATATTGTGCGGCAGGCCGTATCCGTTCTGCAGGAGTATTATGCCGCATCTAAAATACCGGTCCTGATCTATCCCCTGTCATATGCCGAAAACACGGGGCGGAGATACGAGCGTGTATACTCCCTGTGGGCAATGAACATGCAGTATACCGACGAGTTTTTCAAATCCTACAACGCTTTGAAATAAGCCCGGCAGGCACTTTTCAAAAACATTTTTCATAACATGGTGGATGCGGGCCTGTCTGTCCTGTAGCCCGGATAAGTGCGCCTGTAGTAACGAACAAAAGCATCCACAACCCTGGGCTCAAAAAATGTTCCGGCATTTTCGTTTAGGATCTGTATGGCCCGGGAAGGCGGCATTGGCTTGTTGTAGTAGCGGCTGGCTGTCAGTGCCTCGAAATTATCAGCAACCGCGATTATCCGTGCTCCCAGGGGTATCTCTTCTCCTTTAAGGCCCCTCGGGTAACCTGAGCCGTCAATTTTTTCATGATGCGCGCCGGCGATATCCGGCACCTGCTGCAGGCTGCCTTCAAAATTAATCTGCCTTAAAATTTCAAGCGTTTTTTCCGCGTGAAACTTTATGTATTCGTATTCTTTGGATGTTAGCTTGTCCTTTTTCTTTAAAAGGGAGTCCGGGATACCGATTTTTCCGTAATCGTGCAGCAGGGCTGCTACGCGCACCACCTCCCTGTATTCCTTTTCGATTTCGAGCTCCTCGCAGATGCCTGTTGCATATTCGGCAACCCACTCTGAATGCCCCTTGGTTACAGGGTCCCGGGCGTCAATTGTCGAGACCATCACCCGGACAACCGATTGAAGCTGTTTTTCTCTGGCTTCTATGTGCTGGGTGTGGCGAATGCTTATTCCAATAATATGCGATATTCCCATCAGCAGACTCATATCGCTGTGCAGAAGCAGACGCTTGGAACGGACATTGTCCACGGCAAGAACACCCAGGCTTTCATTGTCACATATAATCGGGCAACTTATAAATGAAAGCGCCCCCATCTGCCTGGCAAATTCAATACTGCGCCTTGACAGGGTCGTTTCTATATCATTTAGGTCATTGATCAGATATGGTTCCTGTTCGCGGAAGGAGAGAACGAAAACGCCCCTTGATTCCGGCTTATCCAGTTGAAAATCAATATTTTTCAAGAATTTATGCTGCTTTTCAGTGTAGCCGAATCCTGCTGCGAACCTGAGCCGTTTTTTGTCGGGATCGCACAGCATGATCATTCCCCGGTCATAATCGAGTCTTGCCTTTAAAACATCGACGATTGCAGACAACACGTCTTCCAGGTTTGTGTGCCTGCTTACCACCTGTCCGATCTCCCGGGTGACCAAGGCGTTGTTGTAGTTGATATCAATCTGATCAACAAGCTGTTCGCTTGACTCCTGAAGATTCTGCATGGCAACTGAGAGATGCCTCTTGTCAAACCGTTCTCCAAAAAATGCGGTTGCCAGCAGAAACGCAAGCAGGCCTGATAAAACAGTCAGCCGCATTCCTTCGGGCAGGTAAATAATCGAAAATACCGCAACCGGCAGAAAAAGGGCCAGCACGTAATTGCGTATCAACCTGAAATAGTCGCCGGGGGATTTGCTCCAGGAAATGATATACCGGCAGACCCTGTCTCCTTCAAAAATGCATTCCGGGTGTTCTATATGGAGTATCCGGTTGTTGAAAATATTTAGTACAGCTTCGAAAAGGCCTTTTCGGTTTTCACAGTGGTAGGGCTTTTCAGTTATTCCAGGTTCAGGCTTAACAGTGATTTCAACCTTGTTGGAACTGATTTGCCGGGATTTTGAAGAGACTGTGCGCGTAAAGCTTGCAAGGATGTTGTCTATCATCTCGTAGAACTTTGCCGGGCTTGCAAAGCTGTAAACATAATAACGCACAGCGCCTATGGATTCTGGCAGCGAGGCATACCTGCCCGCGTCTCTTGCCAGGTACTTGTTGCCTGTCGCCCTGACAAGTTCCTCGTAGAATCTGTCAACCTGCTCCGCGGAAAACCAGTGGCCCTGATCTTCGACTTCATATAAAGTCATGCCGGCATCGGCAAGAATTTCTGAAACATTTACATAAGGGTATTTTTTGCGGGCAAGCTGTATATAGGTTTTTAAAACACGGCTGTTGTAAAGAGGGGAAGGGCAAGGGGAGACATCGCTCTCAGGTTTCATCGCGCTGGTATAATCCCGTGTGCCTGTTAAAAGTCAGTATCAGGTATCATTTCAAATATACCGATTCCTAACATATTACCATATATTTGCAAGCGGTTTTTTTTCGGTCCCGGTCAGTCACTGCTTCGGGGCGCGATCATATTCATGTACCTGATTGCATCCGGATTTCCGAGCCGGGCGGCGCTGGCGATATCTTCAAGCGATTTTTCCCGTTTGCCGGCAAGCATAAGAACCCATCCGCGGCCATACAGATAGTCGTGATTTTCCGGCTTTATCGACACCGCCCTGTTAACAAGCCGTAGAGCTTTATCATAGTTTCCTTTTTCAGCATATTCCAGGCCCAGGCCGAAGGCTGCGTCCGCGTTGTCCGGGTCAAGCTCCAATGCTTTCTGATAACAGTTTATCGCGGCATCTTCATTGCCGTAGGCCGCATAAAGACCTGCCTTGTCAAGCCAGTAATAGGCATCTTCGGCTTGAGACGCCGCAGACGCAGATATAAAGACTAGGGTAAGGCAGGCGGTAAAAACTGCGGTCAGAAACACTATGGTCTTGGGGGCAAGAAGTTTATTCATTTAAACCTCCTCGGTTTTGCAGAAAATATTTGCAGGAAGTGCGGAAACGTTAACGGGTTATTTATACGATGATTTCACCGAAAAAGTCAACGGGATTGAAGATGAGCGCTGAGTTCGCACATGTCGGCGGCTCTTTGGTCCAGCATCCGGGCAAGCCCGCCGAAGCTTTCAGGGCTGTATCCAAGAGTTTTCTTCCAAACTTCAGTGTCTTCCATGCAGAAATACACCAGAGCATCCGGGGCCTTTTCCCTTATGCGGCCAATTATCCCCCGATACATTTCAATGCGCAGAGGTTTGAAATAACGCATCTTTCCGTCCATGGCCCTGATAAATTCGTGGTATATAATTTTTGATCCCGGAAACCGCCTGGCAACAACTTCTTTGAGCTCCGGCATAAACCTGAAGGATCCCACGCTTATCCACGCGATATTTGAGGGATTTATGCGGGCAAAAAGCCGGTCCACAACCCCGGCGTATTCTTGGCGGCAGCCCGGATACAAAATCATGGGGTCGAAATGAAAGGCAAGCGGGTATCCGTAGGCCTGACCCTTTTCTGCGGCCTCAATTCTTGCATCAAGAGATGCTGTTCCGCGTTCCTGATTTTTTATCACGGAATCGGTATTAAGAGACCAGGCCAGAATTGTTTTTCTGTTATGATCGAGGTCAAGAAGATGATCCACTGCAGATGTCTTGGTTTTAAGCTCGAGTATGGCCGTGTCCTGGCGTGAAAATCTGTCTACAAGCTGCTCTGCAATCGGATATATTTTCTCCCAGATCAGGCTGTCGGTAAACTCACCGGTTCCGATCCTGCCGATGTTTCGGCGGGCAAAAAAATCATCCAGTTCTTTATACAACCTGTCGTGATTTGTGAAAAACTGAAGTACCGGGGGGTGATAGTAAGCCTGAAGAATGCAGTATGCGCAGTCCATGGAACAATAAGTCCCTATATGCAGAATTTTGTATCCGCAGCAGGTATAATGGGTGGTTCCCGGACAATTACGGATAAAGGGCCCCTTGTTCCGGGTCAGCAGAAGCACAGATTTGCCGGCATTCTCGGGATCTGCAGATTGCGAAATCTCTTTGTACAATTGCCGGGGATGATCCACGTGTCCGGCTGCAAGCCCGAGGCGGCTGCAAATCTGGCCGGTAACCGGATCATCTCCGGCCCGGGTGTCAATATAAACTTTTCGTATCTTCAATTTCGCGGCTAATTATGGCTTTTAAATCCGGATGCCTGCAGATCTCGTGCAGAATTTCGGCCTGCCTGGAAAGCTGCTGCTCAGAGGAAAACTTCAGGATTATGGTATATTCGGTGTCCTCGAAATTTGCAGGGGGTTTAAGCTCCATGCCTTCTTCAAGCTCCAGGTTCTGCCTGCGGCGGTAAAACTCGGCCTCTGCCCGGCTGAGTGCGGGATATCTTCGGCGGTAAAGCTCTAAACGGAAAAGCTTCAGTTTGCGCCCCCGGTCGAGATCCCGGCAAAGCAGTATGTCGGAAAAATATTTCTTTTTGAGCAGCGCGGAAATTGACAGACCCTTGATGCCGGCAAGATCGTTTAGTCCGGAAAATATTTCCTGCTGCTGGTTTACTGTGGGCCGAAGGTCAGCAAAAAGCCCGGCAACTGCTTCAGCCGAATCCCGTGCTGCGGATTCCAGCGCCAGGGCAACGTTAAGAGAAATATAATTGCAGGCAACTCCCAGCCGTACGCTGTCCGGCATCACGGCAACCCGGGAAAGCTTTTCCACCAGGGGCGGGGCAATAAAAAGCCCCAGGGACTCAAGAAGAGCTGATATGGAATGCGGGCCGTCGCATACAGCCTGAAGTTTTCCAACAATACCGGATTTTTCCCCGAGGTTCAGCTCACGGGTCAATGCATTGTCTGCAATGGCGATTTTCAAACAGTAGAGAAAATCGGTATCCCCGGCAAGCACCCGGCAGGGCATTCGGCGCCACTTCAGATACATGCATGCGGCCGTGCGCCTGAAACCGGTTACTACCCGGAAATTTTCCTGCCGTCTCTGCACTACAGGGGGATTAATCAGCCCGGCTCCCCGGATGGATTCTGCAAAAGCTTCTATATTCCCCTGTTCCGTAAACCGGTAGCAGGTATCTTCCAGTATTATGGAATCGGTCTCTATTTCTGTTACCCTTTGTTCAGCTTGCATCGGCCTGGCTGACAAGAGCCTTTAAGGCTTCTTCATACTTTTGCCTGGTATTTTCCACGACTTCCTCCGGGAGCTCGGGCGCTGGCGGGGTTTTGTTCCATTCCACGGAATTTAAGTAATCCCTTAAATATTGCTTGTCAAAGCTCTCCTGGGCGGTTCCCGGCCGGTAAGTGGACCTGGGCCAGAAGCGTGATGAATCAGGGGTCAGAATTTCATCAATCAGGATCAGGCGCCCGTTTTCATCTGTTCCGAATTCAAACTTGGTATCAGCTATAATGATGCCGCATTTTTCAGCTATTTCAGCGCCCTTTGTGTATATCTGCAGGCTCAGATCCCTGACCTGCTCTGATCGCTCGGCACCGATTATATCAACCATCTGATCAAAGGTGATGTTTAAGTCGTGTTCCCCGAGTTCTGCTTTGGTCGAGGGCGTAAAAATCGGCTCGGGCAGCGGATCTGATTCTCTCAGGCCGTCAGGAAGCTTTATGCCGCAAACTTCTCCGGCTTCCTGGTAGGATTTCCACCCCGAGCCTGAAATATAGCCCCGCACCACGCATTCCACCGGAAGGGGGCTTGTTTTTTTCACCAGCATGCTGCGCCCCTCAAGTATTTCGGCATATGGCTGACAAACCCCGGGATAGTCGTTCACATTGCTGCTTATTACGTGGTTGTCAATAATCGGCTTCATTACCTCAAACCAGAAAAGCGAAATCCTGGTAAGCATACGCCCCTTCTCCGGGATGGGATCGCCCATTATCACGTCAAAAGCCGATATCCTGTCGGTTGCCACCATAAGAAGAGTGTCGTCTAAATCGTAAATATCGCGTACCTTTCCGCGCTTGAAAACAGATAGTCCTTCCAGTTGGGTTTCAAAAACAGTCTGAGTCATAACCAACTCCGATAAATTAATAGTTTTTATTAAATTCCTGCACAAATTTTTTGAGAATGGCAAATGAGTCCTCGTCCATTGCGCAGAACTCGATACCGGATTCAAACCGTCCGCTTTCGCCCCTGTTGCAGTATATTACCTCCCCTTTGACATCCATCACTTGCTCTCCTATACCCAGGGAAAGCAGGACAACATACTCGGTTTCAATCGGTTCATGGGTTTCGAGCTTTATTCCGGTTTCATTGATATTCAATGTTCTTCCCATGCCCTGCTTCCATTGCCTGCCCTCAGAATCAATACATACATATGACAGGAGATTTGTTGATTCATACCGTTTCTGCCGGCGTTTATCTTTTTCCTCCATTGCCCTGACTCCTTGTCAGTATTTTATGGCTTTTCCCGATATTAAAAACTCAGGACCCCCGGTCCCTCTTTGCTTTTTTGGCCAGGTCAAACACCCTGCCGGTTGTTACTGAAATAGCATTGGTCATATTTTGTATCATATGCTTGAAAGTACCGGAAAGCTGGTCATATTCCCTTTCCACCTCTCCCGGGTCCACGCTTCGGGCAGTAAACTCTTCTGAAGCATAAACTTCGGCTGAATAGGGTTCATGGGCAGTATTTAAAAAAGGGATCCGTCCGATTATATCTCCGGGACCGAGCGTAACCAGGTGAATATAACCAATCTTTGTCCTTATAAAAACAAAAGCCTCCCCGGTGGTGATCTGGCAGACCCGGTCTTCATCTCTGCCGCTGCCTGTGACTAATTCCCCGGAAGGAGATTTGTTTTCCATGCATGAAGGATCAATTACAAAACGGGCGCAAACATCTGTGATCTGCCTCATGCGCTTGTCAATGGAAACAAGGGTGCTTTGAAAAAGTTCTGAAAGTGTTGAGTATTCCCTGGCTATCATTTCAGATTCCAGGACCCCGAGATGCACCTTTCCGACTGCGAAAATACTTGCACTACGGACGTTTCCCTCGCGCAGGAAAGATACGATGCTGCCTATATAGGCCCCTTCTGTCAACCGGATAATAGGGGCGCGTCCTTCAGGCAGAATCCTTACCACTTCGACGATCCCGTCAAGTATAACCCAGAACCAGTTTCCGAATTTATCCTGGGTTACAATTTCGCGGCCGTCGGAAAACGTTTCTTCATCCACGACATAGACATAATCCACTACCGGCCCTCTGATAACAGGAAGCTCCGGATTTCCCGTGCCGCTTTTCCCCTGCCCGGAATCACCGGGCCCCACCTTTGGAATCTGGCCTTCGTCAACCATTCTAAGCCCGTCTAATATAAGTTCCATGCGGCCTTTTTTAATAACACGCTGCCTGGCCACATCTTCATTTATAAATTCAAACTCTGCCTGCTGCCATCCGAAAAATGAATTAAAGGCTTCCATGCCGGTAACAGAGCCGTATTCGGCATCGACCGGATCACCGTTTTTCAGGTAAATATATCCCGGACACTCGGCATACTCGCTTACCAGTTTGAGCACGCCGCTGCTTGTACTGCCACCGAGCTGCTGGAGCAGTTCGGCAAGTCCGACAAAATCAAGACTACCGCTTAAAACAACCCTTCCGTTCATACTTTTTTATTCTTTTGCCCATTGAAATTCTTTGTGAAGGTGCTTGAGTGTCAGCTTCAGACACCGGGTCAGTGTGGCGCCAACCCCCTGGCCGTTAACCGCGCTTGCCGGAAAGGAGGGCACTCTTAACTGACGGTTTAAATCCCTTTCCATCTGCTCAACTTTCATCAGGGGCATTGCGGTATTTTCCAGATCCCGCTTGTTATACTGCAGAACCAGGGGTACCCGAAAAATATTCATCCCCATCTTTTTTAAATTTCCATTGAGATCCTTCAGGGATTCCACGTTTTTCTCCCTTCTTACTTTCAGGGAATCGGCCACGAATATAAGTCCGTCAACCCCGTTTAAAACCAGCTGGCGGGTGGAGCGGTACTGGACCTGGCCGGGTACGGTGTAGAGCTGGACCTTGATATCGCATCCCTTTATTTTTCCGAGTCCCATGGGCAGAAAGTCAAAAAACAGGGTCCTGTCGCCCTCGGTATCAATGGAGATCATTTCCCCGCGAACCTGTTTTTTATATGTCCGGTGGATATATTCAAGGTTGGTGGTTTTTCCGCATCTTCCGGGGCCATAATAGACAATCTTGCATTCGATTTCCCTGCTTTTTAAATTCACAACTGCCATATACAGACTCCGAACAACTTTTTCTGCTGCTGGAAACTCACGGGCACTCTGAAAAAACTACGCTTCGCAAATCGGCTTATTTAGAGTCGGTTCGCAAAATTTTTAAGTTCATGCTATAGTCACCCTGTTTCGGACCGGAACCGATTTCTTTTTTTGATACAACATATACGCTTCCGGAAAAAATAGCCACAGGCGAATAAAATATCACGCCTTCTATACTGCTTCCCTCCTCCAGGCCGTCAATTATATCTTTCTGTTTTTTAGGTATAATAAGATTTATCTGTCTGCCGGTCTGAAAATTTATATCCAGCTCCACCTTTTCGCCTTTTTGAGGTCCACCTGGAAGCGGCAGCCTTATTTCGCTAATGTCTAGTATATCATCGTCTTCCGCCTCAAAGTCAGGTTCCCCAGGATTTTCAGATTCGTAAGCTGAAAAATCCTCTTTGACACCGGCCTCGTTTAGTACCTGCTGAAGCTCTTTGCCCAGCTCTTCTAATTCTTTTTGCGTAAAACGGCTGTCTGCCTGCCATTGCCGGTAAGCCCGGACAAGGTCCCCGGCGGATACAAACCGGATACCGTAGTGCAGTATGTTTCTGGCTGCCTCCTGTCTAAGATCATTATAGTCAAACAGGGCCTCGAATTCCTCTCTTGCTTTTGTGTACTGACCAAACTCGGCCAAAGAAATAGCTGCCCCGAGTGAACCCGATCCCTTAACTCCAGGATCATCAAAAGAAAACATTTCTTTTATAAGCTCCTGGGTCTGTTCGGAAACTTCAGGAGCATTTCTGGGCGCTTTAAGATTCTCTGCACTTGTGCGGAGCTGCTCGATCCTGGCTGAAATTTTTTCCAGCAGGGAATCCCGGTTCTTGATTTTCCGGTTTTTACTTATCAATTCCTCCACTTTTCTGTAGGTATCAAGCGCTTCGTTTAAAAGCCCCTGACCCCTGTAGAGCTCGGCTTCCCGGATCATCTGCCTGATTTTTTCCGCCAGATTCATTTAACCCTTTCTATGTGTTTTGCCGGATTGCCAGCGAGCAATATAATGACCCAATAAAGCATTAAATTTAATAATACTTTGTAAATACAACAAGCTCAAGAGTTTTTTTATGCGTTTAACGGGCAATTCCGCTCAGATCAGGGCCTGAGCGCCTGATGCCCGGGCCGTGCCCAAGGAAAAAAATGCGCTTGACAAGTTCAGCCCGCAATGAAATTTCATATTTTAAACGGATCTTTTTGTTATAATACCACCGTTTCAGTGTTTCCGGATATTTTTTTGCGTTTAACAGAACCCAAACAAGGAGCAGACTATGGACAAAAAAGTAACTGTTGTGGGCGCAGGCAACGTAGGGGCCACCGCCGCCCAGCGGCTGGCTGAAAAAAGGCTGTGCGACGTGGTGCTGGTCGATATCGCAGAAGGCCTGCCCCAGGGCAAAGCCCTGGACCTGGCCGAAGCCGCCCCGGTTGAAAAACACGACGCTTCAGTAGCAGGCTCCAACGGCTACGAGAAGACTGCAGGTTCAGACATCGTAATCATCACGGCCGGCATTCCCAGAAAGCCGGGTATGAGCCGTGATGATCTGCTTAAAACCAATTCAGATATCATGAAAACGGTTGTCCAAAACGTTGCGGAAAAATCACCGGATGCCGTTATCATCATTGTCAGCAACCCCCTGGATGCAATGTGTCACGTTGCATATGAAACCTCCGGGTTTGATAAAACGCGCGTGATGGGCATGGCGGGTGTTCTGGATTCTGCCCGGTTCCGCACTTTTATCGCCCGGGAACTAAACGTGTCTGTGGAAAACACACATGCTTTTGTGCTTGGCGGCCACGGCGACACCATGGTTCCGCTGCCCCGGTTTTCCACGGTTGCCGGGATACCGATTACGGAATTGCTGACAGAAGACCGGATCGAGTCCCTGGTGGACCGCACGCGCAAGGGAGGCGCTGAAATCGTTTCTTTGCTCAAGACCGGAAGCGCCTTTTACGCGCCGGCATCAGCGGCCGTCGAAATGGCGGAATCCATTTTAATGGACCGGAAAAAAATTCCCTCT
>JAGXLE010000139.1 GCA_018334855.1 Desulfobacterales bacterium
AGAGGTAAAGACGGCCCGTAGTTTGGGAATTCACAAGACCACACTGTTTCGCAAGATGAAATCCCTGGGAATTGATTTTCCGGAATATGACGGTCGGAGCCGGCTTGATAATTGAGTTGCATAAATGCAGTTGTTTATATACAAAGGGAGGCCTTGCTGCAACGCCGCTAATATACAGGCTGATATTTTTTTGAGTTGAACAGACTGAATGAACAGGGAATATAATTTGTATAAATTAATGGCATGTTTTGTGCTTCAGCAGATAAAATTTGCTGCTGGAGGAATAATGGAATGAAGGTTGCCCTTGCGGTATGGAACGGAAGAATATCACCGGTTTTTGACGTCTCCCGTGATCTGCTGATCATTGATATAGATGAAGGCCGGGTGGTCAACAGGATCAATGTGCACTTTTCGAGCGACCACCCTATGCACAAAATTCGGCGGCTCCTGGAGATGAAAGTGGCCGTGTTGCTTTGCGGAGCAATTTCCCGGCAGCTGGCTGCTGCACTGGAGGCCAATGGTATTGACCGGCTCGATTTTATTTCCGGTGAAATTGAATCGGTGATTTCGGCATATCTAAGGGGGCAGTTGCCCAACCCGGGGATGCGAATGCCAGGATGCGGCCCCGGAAGACGGCGCAGACGAGCAAAATTTGGAAGAAAAGAGAGGAAAATATGAAAATCGCGGTGTCATCAAAGGGGAATTCGTTGGAGTCCGAACTGGACGCAAGATTTGGCCGGGCGGCCTGTTTTGTTTTTGTGGATCCTAATACAATGTCATACGAGGTGGTTGAGAACTCAGAGAATCTCAATGCACCGCAGGGAGCAGGAATCCAGGCTGCAAAGACCGTTGCTGACCGGGGAGCCGGTGTAGTTATTACAGGCAATTGCGGGCCAAAAGCATACACCGTGCTGCAGCAGGCCGACATACCGGTAATCACCGGGGTGTCAGGACGCGTCAAGGACGCGGTGGAACAGTACAAAAATGGCGAGCTGAGCCCTTCAAACGGTCCCAGCGTGGACAGTCACTGGAGATAATTCAACGTTGATGGCTTCTTAAAAAGTCCAATCAAAATTAAAATCAAGGAGAACGTTTATGAAATTTGCCATACCGCTGGCAGGAGGAAAACTTACACCCCATTTCGGCCATTGTAAGGAATTTGCTTTTATCGAGGTGGCCGATAACCAGATTCAAAACAAGGAGCTCCTGGAGCCCCCGCCTCATGAACCCGGCATATTGCCACGATGGCTCGCCGATAACAATGTCAGCGTGGTGCTTGCCGGCGGAATAGGAAGGCGGGCGATAGATCTGCTTTCTCAGTCGGGCATTGAGGTGGTTACCGGCGCACCGACTGCGGAACCGGAATTACTGGTCAACCAGTACTTGCAAAATTCTCTTGACATTGGAAACAACGCCTGCTCCGGAGGTCAGGGTGGGCATGACGGATGCCACGGACACTGAGCAGTGCCCATTCGGAAATGGCCAATTTGCACAGTTTCTGCGTCAGGCTCAAATTTTAATCCTCAAAATACGTCAAGTATTCCTGCGGTTAAAATTTTCGCCTTTCTTGAACTTGTACAAATTATCCGATTTCTGAATGGACACTTATGAGCTTTCTGATGAATGAAATACAGGAACTTTAAAAAAATGATTATCAGTGTGGCAAGCGGAAAAGGCGGCACCGGTAAAACAACAGTGGCAACCAGCCTGGCATTGTCAATCGGCGGTGCCCAATTGTTGGACTGCGATGTGGAGGCTCCGAATTCGCATCTTTTTGTCCGTCCGGTATTTGAAGGCGAAGATACTGTCACTATGCCTGTTCCCCGGGTCGATGAAGACAAGTGTACCCTGTGCGGAGAATGTGAAGCGATTTGCCAGTTCAACGCAATCGTAACCATTGCCGACACTGTAATGACATTTCCCGAACTATGCCACGGGTGCGGGGGATGTCAGGCGGCCTGCCCGGCGGGCGCGATCGATGAGGGCAAAAGAACCATCGGCACAATACAGCATGGCCGGTCAAACGGCCTGGACTTTGTCCACGGCCGGATACGCATCGGAGAAGCCATGGCACCTCCCTTAATCCGGCAGGTCCGTTCCCGCATCAACCTGGATGTTGTTGCCGTCATTGACGCCCCGCCGGGCACCTCCTGCCCGGTGATAGCCGCGATCCAGGATACCGATTTCGTGGTTCTGGTCACCGAACCCACGCCGTTCGGGTTAAATGACCTGGAACTGGCCGTGGAGACCGTGAAAATTTTAAAGATCCCCAGCGGTATTATTATCAACCGTTCTGATATCGGTGATGGAAGGGTTGCAGAATATGCCGCCCGGGAAAATATTCCGGTTTTAATGGAAATACCATATGACCGGAAAATTGCGGAAGCCTATTCCCGCGGCGAGCCCGTGGTCCAGGCGTTTCCTCAGTGGCGCAGGCGCTTTGCCGGGCTGTATGAAGAAATTGAAAAACTTGTCGCCGGGAGAAAATAATGAAGGAACTTGTGGTTATAAGCGGGAAAGGCGGAAGCGGCAAGACCAGCATGGTGGCGGCCCTGGCGCAGCTGGCCCAAAATCCGGTTCTATGTGATGCTGATGTGGATGCAGCCGATCTGCATCTGATTTTATCTCCCAGGGTTGTTGAAAGCCATGAATTTATGGCCGGACATACTGCCTCTATTGACCTTGAAAAATGCAACGGGTGCGGTAAGTGTCTCGAATTGTGTCGCTTTGGGGCTATCAGCGAAGATTTTGTTGTGGATCCGCTTGACTGTGAAGGCTGCGGGGTCTGTTATTATTTCTGTGAGCAGGAGGCTGTCAATTTCCCGGAAAACCTTTCGGGGCACTGGTATATTTCGGAGAGCCGGTTCGGTCCCATGGTTCACGCAAGACTCGGGATCGCAGAGGAAAATTCGGGTAAGCTGGTGGTTCAGGTGAGGCAGAATGCCGCGAAAATTGCCGATTCAAACGGCCACGAACTGGTGGTTACAGACGGGCCGCCCGGGGTGGGGTGCCCGGTTATCGCCGCAATCGGAGGGGCCGCCGGAGTTTTAATAGTTACCGAACCTTCTCTTTCCGGCGTACACGATATGGAGAGGGTCGTGGAGCTTGCCCGCCATTTTTCAGTGCCGCCCATGATCTGCATCAACAAGTACGACCTCAATGATTCAATAACCGAAGACATTCGTAAATTTGCAGAAGAAAAGGAAGTGCCCTGCGTGGGACAGATTCCCTTTGACCCCGCAGTAACAAAATCCATGGTACATGCCCAGACCCTGTTTGAATACGATCCTCAGGCACCGGCCTGTGATGCTGTGCGTGCCTTGTGGGAAAGAGTTGAAAAGACGCTGGAATAATAAAATAAGGGGTCTCTCAGCGGGCTGCCCTTATGGCCGCTGCCGCCATTACCCCCCATATCCAGTTGTAAAACAGCACGAAAACCGGGGTCAGGGTTCCGAGCTCAAGACCCCCGATACCTTTTCCCGCTTCCGGGAAAATAATTAGCATTTGTACAATGGAGGGAATCAGGCTGAGAAGACTGCCCTTTAACAGCAGGCTGGATTTGAAAAGCGGCAGTATAAAAAGCAGGGCCCAGATTCCGCCCCAGACGATTCTTGGATACAGCCAGTCGGGAGTCAGATCCGGAGAAATGCTGACACCTGCGGTTTCAGTAATGCCGATATCGCCGAAAAACCATATTACCAGGCCGTTTGCCAGCGCGCCTATGCAGCCGGCGGTAAAATATATGAAAAGTTTATTCATAGCCGTCCCTCGTGTTTGCTTTCACGTCCTTGTATTTTCCTCCCCTGTCCTGCCAGGTGCTCAATTGGCCGGAGCCGCCTTTTTATATTGCCGGTTTCCACTGCTTCCATGAAATCGTCTGCAAGCAGCTTGCCCGCCTCCACCACCCGCCGCCAGTAGTCCATCCTTTCTTTGTCCCGGCCGGCAAATTTGTAAAAATCCTTTCTGTCCGGAATTTTTCCATAAGGCAGGCTTTCTACAAACGCAGTTGACGGGGCGATCATAAGCACATTTTCCATGACCGAAAAATCGGGCCTGCGCCAGGGGACCTGCTTGTCAAGCCACCCCGGTACGAGCTGTTCGGCATAATGGGGAAACAGGACAATTTTGCTGCCTTCATTTATAAACGGTATATTTAAGTGATAGTCGAGCATGCCGCCGTCCCGATACACTCCTGCGGGAGCACCCGGTATATCCCGGATTCCTGACATGAGCATGGGTATAGAGCCCGAGGCCAGAAGCGCCGGCTTTATGTTTCGGCTGTCAAGCGCTACCCTGTGGATTGGAAAACCCGGCATGTCAAAAAAAGGTGGTATTTGCCGGGAATCGTAGAACAGGGTTCTTTCAAAAAAAAGCCCAAGGCTGCGCCGCAGAATAGCGTTTCCGAATGCCGCCATGGCAAGTCCCGGCAGCAGCCTTGTTTTTTTATCGCTTCCTGTCAGGCCCCTGCAGCGCACGGTCATGATGTTTAGCCGGAAAAAGGGGTGGGACAAAACCTGTTGCGCACCGTCCGGACCCATAAGCCGGTCCAGGATTTGTTCCAGTTCCCGGTCTATGTCTTCGGGCGGCGGGTCCTGCCTGTATGACTGCCGGATATACGCGGATTCAAAACGGTCAAATACTGATTCAGGGTCATTGTGGGCCGCTGCGGCAAACCGCCACGACCCAATGGAAGAACCGAGAAGAAACATCGGATTCTGCCTGGATTTAATCCATCCTGAAAACAGGGCACGATCGAGGGCGTTTAAT
>JAGXLE010000140.1 GCA_018334855.1 Desulfobacterales bacterium
GAGAGAAGAAACTCCTTTTTCGCACCGCCGGTCAGCCAGGGTGCATACGGATTTTTTCTGCAAAAATACCGCCCTTGCGGGATAAGCAGTTTTTTACGAGACTGTCAAGTTTGAAAAACCCGAAATGTTTCATCTAAACCAAAAGGAGCAAGACCATGAGCGGAAAAAACCATCTATACGTGCTGTGGACCAATGCCGACCCGGTAACCTCTGAAAAAATGGTTTTCATGTACACCACCAATTCGCTAATAAGGGGTTGGTGGGAAAAAGTGACACTTATCATCTGGGGCGCCACGGCAAAACTGGTTGACGACAATCCGGCCATCCGCGAAAAAATCAGGGAGGCCCAGGAGGCAGGCGTTCACGTTACGGCCTGCAAAGCCTGCGCTGACCAGCTCGGGGCAACGGAAACGCTTGAAAAGATAAATGTTGAAGTCAAGTACTGGGGTCCGCCCCTGACCGAAATTTTAAAAAACCAGGAGGCGATACTGACAATTTAACACCTGCGGTGCAGATAAACAGGAGAAAAAATCTATGAAAATCGTTCGATTCATCGACAGCGAGGGAGCCGTTCGGCTCGGCGCAAACCCGGCCGACGGCAGGGCAGACGAAGTAATTGAAACAGAAGACGGAGGCTATGCGCCCACAGGGGTGCAGCCCCTTATCAGCAAATTTCTTTCGCCGGTTAACCCCGCAGCGGTTTTATGCATAGGGTTAAACTACCGGCGGCATGCAGCGGAAGCAGGGCTCGATCTGCCCCGGTATCCGGTGCTGTTTATGAAAAATCCGGGCTCAGTGACAGGACACGGGCAAAACATCGTGCTGCCTGAATCGTGCAGGGAAAAACAGCAGGTGGATTTTGAGGCTGAACTCGCGGTGGTCATCGGCAGGGAGGCCAAAAACGTGCCCGGGCAAAAGGCGCTTGATTATGTAAAAGGCTATACCTGCGGAAACGACGTATCCGCCCGCAGATGGCAGAAGCATGCAGGAGGGGGACAGTGGATCCGGGGAAAAAGCTTTGACACTTTCTGCCCGCTCGGGCCGGTGATAATAACCCCGGATGAAGTTGCCGATCCTGACAGCCTGTCCATTTCCTGCTCGGTAAACGGTCAGATCATGCAAAAGAGCAACACCTCTGACATGATCTTTTCCGTATCCGATCTTATCTCGTATCTTTCAGAGGACACCACGCTGCTGCCCGGCACGGTCATTTTGACAGGCACCCCGGAAGGAGTGGGATTTGTAAGAAATCCGCCTGTCTTTCTCAAGGCCGGCGACCGGGTGGCAGTGGAAATTGAAAAGATCGGCACCCTTGAAAACCCGGTGGTGTAATTTCCGGTATTTTTTTATTCCTGCACGGCTTCGGACAGCACAGCGGAGGCGCTTTCCCTGATAACCAGGTCCGCCTGTTTGTCCAGGGGAGTGGCATCCTGGTTTACGATTACCAGGGCCGCGCCCGCCCTTTTGGCAATGACCGGCATGGAGGCAGCCGGCTGAACCACCAGGGAACTGCCGACCGAAATAAACAGATCGCAGCTTCGCGATTCCTCGGTCGCCTGTTCAAGGGTCTCTGCAGGAAGTGCTTCTCCGAAAAGGACCACATCCGGCTTCAGCATGCCCCCGCAGCTCCGGCAAGGGGGCGGCAGCTCGGTTTCCACCTGCTCGCGGACCTCGTCGATGCCGTAGCTTTTGCCGCAGTCCAGGCAGATAATTTTCCGGGTGTTGCCATGGAGCTCCAGTACATTTTTCGAGCCTGCCTCCTGGTGAAGGCCGTCAACATTCTGCGTAATGACGGCTTTTAGAAGCCCGCGCTCCTCAAGACGCGCCAGGGCCTTGTGCCCCTCGTTGGGCTTGGCCTGCTTTAACACCTGGTAGCGGACCTCCCTGAAAAAATTCCAGTAATAGGAAGGCTCCTGTAAAAAATAATTCACGTTTGCATACTTGTTCGGATCGTACTTGTTCCAGACCCCGTCTGCCCCCCGATAAGTGGGTATCCCGCTTTCAGCCGATATCCCGGCTCCGGTAAAGGCAACAATCCGGCCCGCTTTTTCGATCATCTGCTTTAGTTCTTGCGCACTCATGATCTCCTCTCTTAAAATGTGTAACCTGTTTTGCTTTAAAAATCTAAAACAGATAAAAACGCCGGTCAATCTGCAACAGCGCTTCTACAAAAAAATCTCAGTTAATGAAAATTTAAAAAGAAAAGTATTGAGCAAAAAGAAAACAAATGATAAACATAAAAGCAGCCGACTGTTGCACCGCCAGCTCAAAACTACAATTGAGAAAGCTCCTGCGAACTATCTGTAAGCTGCCTACCGTTAAAAATATAGATCATTATTCAAAACTTATATATTAAATACAAGGAGATTGGATATGAAAAAAAATCGCATGCCCTTTCGGCTTATGGCTGCTGCAGCGTTGATGCTCTCCGGAACTGTCTTTCTGGGAGGCTGTGCCACAACGTCGACCGAGACAGCATCCAGAGACACGCTTACCGAACATGTCGGAGAATATCCGCCTCCGCCCCCGGGCATGGCGCGGGTACGTGTGGGCGTCCCGGCCTTCAAGGTCAACCCTGCTCATGTCTCCGGCGAGCAGCTGGAAAACCTGGCGGCCGACGAGCTGACCACCCTGGCTTTCAGGACACGCCGGTTCGATATTGTTGAACGGGCGCAGATGGAACAGTTGCTCAAGGAACAGGGCCTGAAAGGCGTAGTCAGGCAGGATGAACTTGCATCAAAAGCCCGGGTCCGCGGGGTTGACTACCTCTTTCTGGGAAAGGTCACCAATTTCAGGGTAAAAGAAGAAAATACCAAGGTCGGTGCCGGCCTTGCCCGCCTCGGTTCTGTTTTCGGCGCGGTCGATGTCGAAAAATCACAAAAACAGATCCATGTCGACTGCGGCGTGGATCTGCGTCTTGTCAATCCGGAGGACGGCACCCTTCTGGCGGCAAGCTTCGGGGAATATAAAAGAACAGATTCGGTCAGTGCAATGGGCTTTGAGATTCTTGGAACAGGCGTCCGCTCAAAGAGCGACCTCAGGATAAGCAAGGAAAACAGGGGCAAAATCCTTCGCCTTGCACTCGATGAGGCCGTCCGCAAAATGCTTCCCGATATTGACCGAAGCCTGCAATCGGCTTCAGGAAACAGGTCAGGGAGCGGCACCGCAAACCAGGAAGGGGCGGTATTCTGCCCGCAGTGCGGAGCAAAGCTGGATTCAGACGCCAGGTTCTGCAGAGAGTGCGGCGCCGCCCTGAAATAGATCATAGGGGAAGAAAAGCATCTGACAGCAATACCTGAATCCGGTTTTGACGCCGCCTAGAACAATTTAACACCGGCAACCATCCAGGAGGTATAACAATGAAAAAACATGTAATTTTTTTCCTTACCGCTGTGACTGCCTTGTGCTTTCTAAGCGTGTCCGTACCGGTGCATGCGGCCGGGCCCAACATACGGGAAGGGAAATGGGAAATAACCACCAAGCTCGAAATTCCCGGAATGTCGTCTGATATGCCGCAGCAGACTTTCGTTCATAAAGAATGCCTTACCAAAGACGACTTTGTTCCCCAGGGTTCACGAACCAAAGGAGCCGGCCAAAACTGCGAGATAAAAGACGTCCGCACCAGCGGGGATACCGTAAGCTGGACCATGCACTGCGATACAGGCCAGGGCGGAATGGACGGCAAAGGCAGTATCACTTACAGGGGAGATACATTCGAGGGAACCATCAATACGGTGATGCAGGGCGGCATGAAGATGATCCAGCACCTGCAGGGCAGGCGTGTCGGAGACTGCGATTAGTGTCACGCTAATCCAGCCAGTAAGATCAACATTTCGATACGGAGGTCGCAGCTATGATAAAAATGCCTGGCCAATTATTTAACATTGCGGCTGCGGTTTTGCTCATCGCGGGCATCTCTTCAGCACAGGCTACCGAATTTAAAGCAGATATGCTTGAAAGCAAAGCCGGAAAAACGACACAGGAATCCAAACTATACGTCAAAAATTCCAAATACCGTGTAACAGTGGAGGAAGAAGATCTCAAGCTGCATCTTATTGTCGATGAGAAAACAGGGACGACCACGGTTCTTTCGCCTAAAGACAAGCAGTACATGGAGGTTGAGAATAACTATTTCCGGTCCATGGATACCAACCCGGTTCAAAGCTTCCGCCATCATGTGCAAAATTATGACAGCCGGGAGATAGGCCGGGAAACCTTTAAGGGATTTGATTGCACCAAGGTACTCGTTCAGGCGGGCGACAGGGACCTTTTCACGGCCTGGATCGCCGAAGAGCTGGATTTCCCCGTAAAAATCCTGTTTCACATTGGCGAAGGCATGTCAATGGAGCTGGACAATATCAAGCAGGGACCTGTTGATCCGGGCGTGTTTGCCGTTCCCAAGGGCTATACCCTTAAAAAGCAATAGCAAGGCCAAAACACGGCAATATCGCTTCACAAAGATTTAATAAATAAACGGAGTAATTGCCATGTTCAAATCAGCCGCCACAACATTTATATCCTTCCTCGTGTTTCTTTTGACCTTATCGGTCTCTTCCCTTTACGCGGCGCAGTTTACCGCAGATGTGATCCAAACAAAAGACGGCAAGACAAGCAAATCCAAGCTCTATGTCAGGGACACGCAATATCGTA
>JAGXLE010000141.1 GCA_018334855.1 Desulfobacterales bacterium
TGTCGAGATTGTTGTTGCTGGTGGGACCGTCGGTGCCCAACCCTACGCATATTCCGGCCTCCAGCATGGCAGGAACGGGGGCGATTCCTGATGCCAGCTTCAAGTTGCTTTCCGGATTATGAGACACCTTGACGTCATGGGTTTTGAGCAGCGCAATATCTTCTTTGTCAAGCGCCACGCAGTGACAGGCCACCAGCCTCGGGGAAAGCACGCCTATGTCTGCCAGATGGGCCACCGGGCTCAATTTATAGCGCTCCCTGATCGTATCTACTTCCCCCCATGTTTCGGCCACGTGGACAATCATGGGAATATTGTGCTGTTCGGACAGGGCCGCGGCACGCTTTAACAGATCAGGCGCACAAAGATACGGAGAATGGGGCTCCACTGCGATTGTAATCAGCGGATCACCTCTCCACTTGTCAATGAGATGCTGCGTATATTCAAACCCTTTTTCAATGGGACCGTAATTCGGGGAGGGAAAGTCATAGAGGACCTCGCCCACCACAGCGCGCATTCCTGCATGGCTTGCCGCCCTGGCCACGGCGTCTTCAAACAGATACATGTCCGAAAAACAGGTGGTGCCTGAAAGCGCCATTTCGGCACAGGCCAGCAATGCGCCGATATAGACCTTGTCATCTGTAAGCCGTGCCTCTGCAGGAAAGATATACTCGTTTAGCCAAGTCATCAGCTCCATGTCGTCTGCCAGACCCCGGAAACAGGTCATGGCCGCGTGAGTATGCGTGTTGATCAGGCCGGGCATGATAATACCGCCTTCGGCATCTATAATCCGGGCCGATCTTTTTACATCCACGTTTTCTTCGGGGCCCACAGAACTGATGGTATTGCCGGAAACTGCCACCGCCCCGTTTGCTATAACGGTGTCAGCCCCGTCCATGGTAAGCACCGTGCCGTTTACAATAAGCAAGTCATGGGAATCCGGCATCTAAATCTCCTTTACAACGCCTGTAATGATTTCTCCCAGCTTCGGAGCGCTGTTTTCGGCAACTCCAATGATATCCTCAACTGTTGCCGGCTCAGGCCGGTCAGGATCGTTTACGTTTGTTATGATGGAAAGTCCGAGTATACGCATATTTGCATGCACTGCTGCAATCACTTCCTGGACCGTTGAAAGCCCAACTGCATCCGCGCCGATTTGCCTTATAAACCTCGTTTCCGCCGGAGTTTCAAGGGACGGTCCCTTAAGACCCACATAAACGCCGTTTTTCATGGAAATTCCGTTTTTTTCGGCCGCTTCTGCCGCAAGCCTTATCAACTCAGGGCTGTATACCTCCGACATATCGGGAAAACGGATTCCCCAGTCCTCGTTGTTTGGACCCACCAGGGGATTTTCTCCGGTAAGGTTTATATGATCGGTTATGGCCATGATATCCCCTGCCTCAAACTCAGGGCTCAGGCCTCCTGAAGCGTTGGTTACTATCAGGGTGTGCACACCAAGAGCCTGCATGACCCGGACGGGAAAGGTGACCATGCGCGAAGAATAACCCTCATAGAGGTGAAACCGGCCCTGCATGACCAACAAATTACGACCGTGCAGCCTGCCGGATATCAGCCGCCCGGCATGGCTCTGTACTGTGGAGACGGGGAAATTAACTATTTCCTCATAGCCGATGTCTGATTCAACATCAATGCCCCCGATGCTTTGTCCCAGGCCGGTTCCGGACATCAGGCCGATTTGAGGGCTGCCGCTTATGCGGCTCCGCAGGTAGCCGGCCGCCTCCTGAACATTGCTCCAGTAGTTGTCAGTTTCCGCCCGCATCAGCCGCATCCGTTTTGAAAAGATTTATCCGAAAGATTTCAAACATTGGAACAAACAAATATCAAAGGCTATATTGATATACTGTAAGCTTGATTCAGTCAAGCATTCAATGAGAAATACTGGCAATTTCGGTACGTTTACAGAAATCCCGGCCCTTGAAAGACTGCTTCAGCCTTAAAAAAATAATTATTCAGGTATTTTCGCAGCAAGGGACGCCGGGAGGAGGTTTGCTCGCTGTTGACAGAACAGCAAGAATATGAAAAACACTTTTTTGTAATATTGGACATGCGGCAAAAATGATGGTATATGACCATTTTAATCAGGTAACCGGCAGCACGGACAAAACACTAATGCCATAATTCAAACCGGAGCATGCAATGTTTGGTGCAATACTGATGATGGGCGGACTGGGCCTGGTAATAGGCATTTCCCTGGCCCTGGCCTCCAAGATCTTCTACGTTTACGTGGATCCCAAGGTGCTTGAAATAGACGATCTCCTTCCGGGGGCCAACTGCGGGGGATGCGGATATCCCGGCTGCAGTGCAAACGCCGAGGCAATCGTAGCCGGGGAGTCTCCTCCCGATTCCTGTGTGGCAGGCGGTGCTGATCTGGCCGAAGCCATTGCGGCAGTGATGGGAATGTCCATCGAAGCCAAGGAACCCGACATTGCCCTGCCCGGCTGTACGTACGGCCTTGACCAGGCCGATATCAAGTACGATTACAGGGGGCTGAGCAACTGCCAGGCAGCGGCCATGCTCTACGGAGGCATGAAAGTTTGCCATATAGGCTGTTTGGGTCTTGGCTCCTGCATGCAGGCCTGTCCGTTTTCCGCCATTTCCATGAACGAACACAGCCTCCCCGTGGTAGACCAGGAGCGCTGCACCGGATGCGGAACCTGTGAAAGGGTCTGTCCCAAACACATCATCAAGCTCTCTTCGGTCACCCGAAGGATTCTCAAGGAATACACAACAGACGACTGCACCACGCCATGCCAGAGACAATGCCCTGCGGGAATAAATATAAGCGGCTATATAGAGCAGGTTTCACTGGGAAATTACTCGAAAGCGGTCCAAATCATAAAAGAACGAAACCCCTTTCCAACGGTTATCGGCCGCATCTGCCCCCGGCCCTGTGAAACAGCATGCCGCCGCAACCTGGTGGACGAACCGGTTGCTATCAATTACCTTAAACGTTATGCCGCAGACTATGAAATGGAGAACAACCAGCGGTCTCAGCCTTACACCGCACCTTCCACAGGCCGTCAGGTAGCGATAATAGGAGGGGGTATGGAGGGACTGTCCGCAGCCTTTTTCTCGGCAAGGCTCGGCCACAGCCCGTCTGTTTTTGAAGCAGAGAAACAAACGGGAGGGCTTCTCAGAAAAGCCATCGCGCAGTACCGCCTTCCCTCGGCAGTTCTGCAGTGGGATATCGCGGGCGTCGAAGACCTGGGGGTGAAAATAAAGACAAACATGACCATGGGAAAAGATTTCACGCTTGCCTCCCTGCTCAAAGAAGAGCATAAAGCGGTACTGCTGGCATCGGGCGGCTGGGACAGCCGCTCCGGCCGGGGAGTAAAAACGGGAGCTGAAGAACCGGTGCCGGGTGTTTTTCTGCTTATCGACCTGCTGAGATCCGGAATGGACAATAAGTACAAAATTCAGGTCAGCAATGACGTGGTTATCGCAGGCGGCGGCACATCCGCGGAAAAAAGCGTGAAACTCTGCAGGCACCTGGGGGCGGAAAATATTTCCGTGATATTCAGGCAGTCCCGCCGGCAGGCCGCGCTTACCGAAGAACAGATCAAAAGAATTGAAGATACAGGTGCATCAGCCTTGTTCAACACGGCCATTACCGGCCTGCTTGGCGAAGAAGACAGGCTTGAATCAATTAAATGCGAGGACCTGGAGACCGGGGAAACCAGAAAGATCAAGGCACAGAAGCTATTCATAGACGCGGGCAGACTTCCGGAAACCATATTTACCCGAACCGATCTGCCCGAAGAAGAAGGAGAAATGGCCGCCCCGGATGCGCCGGTGCGCTGGCAGGGGATCCAGCCCTACAGAAACCCCGTCTACAGCGAAGAAAAAGGGCTGCTCTCCAGAGGGGAACCGCTGACAGATTACAGCGCAGCCATCCGCGCCATTGCCGCGGGAAGACGATCTGCCGCATCGATTCACAAGATCATGTACGAACTTGATCTGGAGCTGCCCGAAAATGTTATTTCCGGGGACTCGGTAATTCAAAGCGTCGGGGAACTTGAGTGGGTGGAATCTTCAGGCAGGCACATAATGCCGACCTGCAATCCGGAAGACGTGCCGCAAAGGTGTCCGGAGGCAGAACTCGGGTATTCCGAGCAGCAGGCAAGGGCAGAGGCGAACCGGTGCCTTCGCTGCGGGGTCATATGCTATGCTTCAAAACAGCACCCCGAAAAAATGCCTTCCTCCCGGCAGGCCGAGACATCTTAAAGCACTCTTTATAACATCCCCAAAAAATTTGAAAAATACTATGTAAAAAGGAAACGATAAAATGGCCAGAGAAACAGGAGTGGTCATTAAAATAAACGGCAGCCATGCAACGGTCAAAACCCAGCGCTCTGCTGCCTGCGAAGGATGCTCGGAGAAAAGCACCTGCCACAGTATGGGCGGCGCAAAAGAAATGGAAATAGAGGCTTTAAACCCCATACAGGCAGGGACCGGCGATACAGTGACGCTGGAATTTGCTACCGGCCGGATGCTTAAGCTCTCCCTGCTGCTTTACATATTCCCAATTGTCGCACTGCTTGTCGGGGCTATTATAGGGGATCAGACAGCGAAAATTGCAGGGATGGATGCCTCTGTACTTGCCGCCATAACGGGATTTCCTTCCC
>JAGXLE010000142.1 GCA_018334855.1 Desulfobacterales bacterium
AGGAGATTCAGCGGCGCCGGGACCACGGCGGTGTTATATTCGTTGACCTGCGCGACCGTGAAGGGATGACACAGGTGGTGTTTAACCCCGAGCTTGAGCCCGAGGTTCACCGCAAGGCGCACGCGATAAGAAACGAGTATGTGCTGGGCGTAAGGGGCACGGTGGAAAAAAGACCCGAGGGCATGGCCAACCCGGAGCTTGTCACCGGTGAAATAGAGGTGCTGATCTCAGAGTTAAAGATTTTAAACCGGGCCCAGACCCCGCCCTTTATGATCGAGGACAATGTCGAGGTAAATGAAAATACCCGTTTGCAGCACCGCCACATAGATCTTCGCCGTCCCGCTCTGCAGCGAAACATCATGATGAGAAACAGGGCGTCTGCGGCGGTACGCAGATTTCTTGACGAGCAGGGCTTTCTCGATATCGAAACCCCGTTTTTAACCAGGAGCACGCCGGAAGGGGCCAGGGATTATCTGGTGCCCAGCCGGCTTAACCCGGGCTCGTTTTACGCCCTTCCCCAGTCGCCCCAGCTTTTCAAGCAGCTTCTTATGATCTCGGGCTTTGAGCGCTATTATCAGATCGTTCGCTGCTTCAGGGACGAAGACCTGCGCGCGGACCGGCAGCCGGAATTTACCCAGATCGACATGGAGATGTCGTTTGCCGGCGAAGACGATGTGATGGAAGTCTCCGAAGGCCTGGTATCTGCAATTTTCAAGGCGGTGCTAGGCGAGAAGATTAAGACCCCCTTTGACCGGATGACCTATCATGATGCCCTGGCCCGATACGGCCTGGACCGGCCCGATACGCGTTTCGGACTCGAGCTCTGCGATATTTCGGATGTCGTGGCCGACTCCGGGTTTAACGTCTTTTCCGGTGCGGTAAAGAAGGGGGGCATTGTAAAAGCCTTAAACGCCAAGGGGTGCGCGGATTCTTTTACCAGAAAGGAAATAGACGACTTCACGGAATTTGTTTCTGTTTACCGCGCAAAGGGCCTGGCCTGGATCAGGGTAAAAGAGGGCGAATGGCAGTCGCCCATAATCAAGTTTCTTTCAGAAGAGGAAAAAAACGGCATGGCCGAGAGGCTTGACATGGAGCCCGGAGACCTTGTCTTTTTCGGGGCTGACCAGCCGGCCGTGGTAAACGAGGCGCTCGGGCACCTGCGGGTCCACCTGGGCGAAAAACTGGGCCTGATCGATAAAAGCGTATATCGATTTGTGTGGATAACCGATTTTCCGATGCTGGAATACGACGAGGCTGAAAAGCGCTACCAGGCCCTGCATCATCCTTTTACCTCGCCGGCAGAAGAGGACATAGACAAGCTGGATTCAGACCCGCTCTCCGTGCGCTCCAGGGCCTATGACCTGGTGTTAAACGGCACGGAAATCGGCGGCGGCAGCATCCGTATCCACCAAAAGGACCTTCAGATCAAGGTGTTAGAGGCCCTGGGCATGGACAGGGAGGAATACGAGGAAAAGTTCGGTTTTCTGATCTCGGCACTTGACTCAGGCGCGCCCCCGCACGGTGGGATTGCATTCGGCTTTGACCGGCTTGTGGCAATTTTGTGCGGCAGCAGCTCCATAAGGGAGGTGATCGCCTTTCCCAAGACCCAGAAAGGCGCCTGCCTGATGACAAACGCACCGGCCGGGACAAGCAAGTCGCAGCTCGACGAACTGGGCCTGAAGATAAGCCGGTCTAAATGATACAAAGCCTTGTATTGACAATTTTGCTTGACATTTTTATTATCCAATATTAAAAAATCAGACTTGTTGTTCCCCAGTAGCTCAGTCGGCAGAGCAGGTGGCTGTTAACCACCGCGTCCGTGGTTCGAGTCCGCGCTGGGGAGCCAAAAAACCAAAAAATGGGGACAGATCTATTTTTGAAAAAAATCAGATCTGTCCCCATTTTTAACTGAAAAATAACAAAGCCCCGGAGAACAAAAGGTTTTCCGGGGTTTTTTATTTTTTACAGACAGCGCTGTTTAAGGGGTTTCTTTCAATAAAGGCAGGCTGAAATGCTTGACATATTTAAAAAAAGTCGCCAAAAACAGGCATGAAGGGAAAAATAAATCTGGAGCGGAAATGGGCGGAACAGAAGAAAAAATAAGAGATTATTTTCAGCACAGAGAAGAGGTGGCTTCGGTCTACTTGTTTGGATCCCGGGCCGAAGGCAGGGATAGCGCCGCAAGCGACGTGGACATAGCCGTTCTTCTGCGCCGCCAATATCTCGACTCTGCAAGCGCCCTTCAGGAAAAATACCTGGTTGAACTCGGCAGAATGCTAAAAAAAGATATTCACCCGGTCGTGATGAACCATGCAGGAGAAACACTGCTCAAGCAGATTCTGTCCAAAGGCAGGCAAATCCTGGTGCGGGATTCATACTTTGACTCTTATTTTACAATGATTGCCGTCTCCAGGATTGTTGATTTCAATTATCATCTGAAGCAAATGCAGGAAGGCATGAAGCAAAAGATTCTGGAGTCGTGAAAATGGTTGATAAAGATGTTTTGCTGGCGAAAATCAGCGCGGCCAAAAAGCACCTCACCCGTTTGCAGAGCCTGCCTGTCGGATCTTTCCGGGTTTTTTCAGAGGATTTAAATAAGCAGGACATCGCCCTTTTCAACCTGCAGCTTGCCGTCCAGAGCTGCATTGACATTGCATCCCATATCATAAGCACCCAGGGCTTGCCAGCTCCCGGCAGCACCAATGAGATGTTTTACTGTCTTGAGGAAAACGGATATATCGACAGGCACCTTTCCGAAAAAATGGTTAAAGCAGTTGGCTTGCGGAATCTCATCGTGCATGAATACGGGAGGCTGGATCTTGAAAGGATTTACGGAATACTCCAGGATGACATCAGGGATCTTGATGCATTTTTAAAAGCCGTGATTCAAAGATTTAATCTGTGAGTTCTTCCGGGTGTTTCGTCACTGTCGCGCGGTAAGTGCATATATTATAGGGCGGCCGCATCAACGGACAGACCTGCCTGAATATGATGTTTGAAAAAATCGGGGTGAAGTTTTGAATCCCGTGTTTCTGCCCCATTTCATTATTTCATGGCCTTTTCGATTTGCGAAACATATTCCTCTACCTCCCGGAGGCCGGAAGGCAGGTAACTGCAAATTCTTTGTCCATCAATAGTTTCATAATCATGGGCGAGGAAATTCCTGAAACCGGCAATTTTGGCAAAAGAATTGGCAAATTCAGGGTCGATAATATGGTTTGCCCCCAGAATATCAAAAGCCTCTGAATAAGTCTGGGGCGGCCGAAGCGCTTTTTGTCTGATGACCAGTATGGCCAGTGCAATGCATGAGTCGGCCATTAAGTACAGGTAATGAAGCAATGCGCCGCGATAGATGGGATCTGTTTCAAAACGCCTGAGACAATCCTCCTGAATGTTTTTGATCAGGCGAACATACTCGCGTATACGGCCTTTTTTCTGCTCAATACGTTCCGGAATCATGCAAACAACCTGTCCCTGCTTTCTTTAAAATCAATGGCCGCATGAAGCATTTTCTGTTCAACCACGGCCCGGGTCCCGGAACCGGCATCATAGATCAGGAGGCCGTTTATCAGCACGTCATAGACAAGCATATGGTTGGAACAAGTATTTAATATCACCACATCAATATCATCGCGTTTTGCAAGCCGGGAAATTTTTGCGTAAAGAGAGAGCTTGTGCGTCAGTTCGATTTCCCCGGGTGCTGCATCAAGGTAAACGGCAAAGTCAAGATCACTTAAGGGGGCGGTCTCGGCCGTAGCGCCTGAGCCGAACAAATAGGCAAAAAGCACCCGGGGGGTAAACCCGGATAAAACCCGGCCCAGCTCATCCACCATGCCGGAATCATTTGGCAGCGGTTTTGTCAATGCGGAAGTATCCTTTAAAGCATAACAATTTATTTTAAATATAAACATATATAACAAGATCCAGCCTGTCTGTAAAGACGGTTGCGACAGGAGTCATGTAAAAAATGAAAAACCAGGCACGTAATTCCCATAACCCGGAAAGCGACCGCATCGGGGATACGTTTTCCGGAATGCCGAGGGATATCTAACGTACCTGGCCGAAAGCCCCTGGCGGCTCAAATTCGTGATGGAGCAGTGGCCGGAGATTCAGTTTCATCAAATACGGGAGTGCAGGTAAGCGGCGTTCGATCCGGTTCAATCAAGCGGCCCTGAAAAATTAAGCTTAAATCTTACGGTTCTTAGAAATCTTGAGGATAAAAAGGAAATAACAGTAAGGCCCGTGCGGACAACACGCACGGATTATTTTTAAACCCGGCCCCCGGAAAATTTAAGCAGATCACACTCTGAAAAGATCGGCGGTGATTTATGAACGGCTTACAGATACCCGGTTCTTGCCTGATCTCTTGGAAACATAAAGGCCCCTGTCAGCAGCAGATATGAGTTCGTCCTTGTTTTCCGCGTGTGCCGGGCAGGCGGCCGCCCCGACACTGATTGTGACCCCCCGGGCAGGTTTCCGGCTTTCAATTGCTATATTTTCAACAAAAGCCCTGATTTTTTCAGCCACAACAACTGCTTCATCTATATCGGTTTCCGGCAGGACCAGCACGAACTCCTCTCCTCCGTAGCGGGCTGCAATATCCGAAATCCTGGTATTTTTGCGTATTGCC
>JAGXLE010000143.1 GCA_018334855.1 Desulfobacterales bacterium
GAGATCGGATAAAAAGCCGGATAAAGAGGCGGTTTCTGTTAAAAAAGGGATCAGGAAAAATATCTCAAAGGATTATGAACTCAAAACCCCGGATCCTCCTGAGCCCGATGTAAAAACCTCTCTGAAGAAAAAGACTTTTGATTCGGAAAAGGTGATTGAAGACGCGGTAAACCGCATTGCAGAAAAAACGGACAAGGCCCGGCCCCGCTCTATTGAAGAAAGAATTGCACGGATGGAAAGCGAAGTCGGGGATAAAACGTATAAAGGGCGTCTTGGCAGCTCAGCGGAAGAAAAAAATGCATCCGGCGCCGACCCCGAGGACTTTGCTCCGATAGAGATATACCAGGCCGAAGTCGCGGTCGCAATGAAGCGAAACTGGGCTTTTTCCAGGGAGGTGGCCGGCCAGACCGAGGGTCTGGAAACAAGGCTGGTCATAAAGATCCTGCCTGACGGAAAGATTGCAGATGTATGGTTTGAAAAGCGATCCGGCAACTCTTATCTGGACGAGTCCGCCTATAAGACGGTAATGAAGGCAGATCCCCTGCCGCCGCTGCCGGAAGGTTACCCCCATTATCACCTTGTCCTGGGTTTTACCCCGGGCGGTTTGAAGAGATAGGGGAAATCCGCGCGCAATTTTGCACACTTATGCACAGGAAGGTTTTTATGCTGAAAAGGCCCCGGTTTACCTTTAAAATAATGATCTGTATCCTTGCTGTTTTCTTTGTCCCTTTATCATCGGGCATCTGCTCGGAAGAATACGATTATATAAACATTGCCGAGCCGTTTACCCACAAAATACCGGTGGCGATCCCTGTATTTAAAGCCCTTTCCGAAGGTTCCACGCAAGAGCGGGTGGCACAAAAATCCGCCGACATGATGCAGGAAGCCCTTGCCTATACAGGCTATTTCAAGATGATCGACCGGGGGGCCTTTCTCGTGGAGCCGGCAGAACAGGAAATCGTTACAGATAAGATAGATTTCGGAAGCTGGACCGATATAGGCGCCGAGCTGCTGATAACAGGAGGGGTTCGCATGGAAGCCGGGGTTTTGCAGATGGAGTTCCGGCTTTTTGATCCCTTCCGACAGGAAATGCTTCTGGGAAAGCGCTACACCGGCAAACCGGAAAATCAGCGCAGCATGGTGCTGAGGTTCTGCGGCGAGGTTATAAAACGTTTAACCGGCAAAGCCGGGCTTTTTAAAAGCCGCATCGCGTTTGTAGGTTCAGCCGGTGACAGCGGCACCAGCGGCAACGGCGGCAAGGCGGTTTATGTCTGCGATTTTGACGGAAAAAATATAAAGCAGGTAACCGAGTCCCAGGATATTGTGGTTTCGCCGGCCTGGGGAAGAGAAAACAGGTTTCTTGCATATACCGCTTATTCAGACAGCCATCCAAATATTTATATCACGGATCTTGATTCAGGAGAGACAAGCAGGTTTGCCGCCTATAAAGGGATAAATATTACCCCGCAGTGGGTGCCGGGCAGCTCCGGGCTTGCAGCCACCCTGTCGTTTGAGGGCGACGAGGATATTTATCTTTTGACCGACACCGGAAAAATTGATAAAAGACTGACAAAGAGCTGGGGTGTGGATGTATCCCCGACTTTTTCGCCAGACGGCGAAAAGATGGCTTTTGTGTCCAACAGGTCAGGTTCGCCGCAGCTCTATGTCATGGATATGAAATCAGGCTCCATAAGGCGGCTTACCTATGAGGGTGAGTATAACACCCAGCCGGAGTGGTCTCCAGTGGAGGATAAGATTGTATATTCGGGGATGAAAAAAGGCCGCACAGATATTTATGTCATTGACGTTGGCACCGGCGAAATAAGCCGGCTTACCCGTGACGGGGGTAACAATGAAGCCCCGAGCTGGTCTCCGGACGGAAGCATGATAGTATTTTCATCCACCCGCAACGGACCTTCACGGCTTTTTGTCATGACGGCATCAGGCACCGATCAGCGGATGCTTCTGGAGATGCCCGGTCAGCAAAAACTTCCTGACTGGTCTTCGCCCGCAGGAAAATAGGAGTTTGCATACCGGACTTTTTCGTTTATTTGTTTTAAAATAATGTATTGCTTGACCTACACCCAAAAAGGAGGACGGCATGATTAAAAAATTTAATATCAAATTCATCCTGGCCTGCATTCTGGTGCTTAGTTTTGCCTTTGTCGTTTCATGCGCCAAAAAGACCCCTGAGCCCCAAGCCACTTCCGCTGAGCAGCAGACTGAAATGGCGGAAAAGGAGAAAGCAGCAGAAGCGGAAAAAAAGCAGAGGCAATTAGAAGAACAAGAGGAAGAAATAAGCGAGCAGGAGCTTGAGGCCAGAAAAAAGGCAGAGGCAAAGGCCAAAAAAGAGGCGGCAGAAGCCAAAGATCAGTTTCTTTCCGAAAAGGTTTATTTTGAGTTCGATGATTCTTCTTTGACCGCCGAGGCCCGAGATGTTTTGAGGCGCAAGGCAGAGTGGCTTCGCAATAACCCTGAGGCCTGCGTAATAATCGAGGGCCACTGTGATGAGCGCGGGACTGACGAGTATAACCTGGCGCTGGGTTCGCGGCGCGCGGAAAGCGTAAAGGAGTTTCTGGTCAAAGCCGGTGTGAACGCATCTCAGTTGACCACTATCAGCTACGGGGAAGAAAAGCCCGCTGTTAAGGGGCATAATGAAGAGGCCTGGGCGAAAAACCGCCGCGCGGAATTCCGGTTCTGCAATTAGAGCCGGGGCCTTGAAAGAGATGCTCCCCCTGATCCGAAATGACAAGGAGACTTGTTGAAAATATGAATAAAAATTTTCTTTCTTTGTCTGCCTGCGTATTGGCCGCGCTGGTGATCCTGGGCTCCGGCTGCGCGACACAATCCGATCTCCAGTACCTGAGAAACCGTGTATCAGAGCTGGAGGAACAGAATAAAACCCTGAAATCCTCCATGGCCAGCCTGGAGAAGAAGGTTGAAGAATCCGGGGACGAGACAGCCGCAGAAGAAAAGAAGCTAAATGAAATAAGGGATCTGGTTGCCGAACAGGATGCCGAACTATACGGGTTTAAAACAGATCTCCGCAAGCTGAGGGGCGAATTCGAAGAAACGAAATACCGGGTGAACAAAAATATGGAGTCCCTGGACCAGGGCTTAGACGAGGCAAACAAGGAAATAGGAAAGCACTCAGAAGAGATCGCCTCCCAGGATAAACGCATTTCCCGCCTTGAATCCTTTATGGGCATGGAAGCCTCAGAGAAGTTCAAGGCCCTGGCAGAATCGCGGTTTCCCGAAAAAGCCGATCTCGGCAAACTGACCGAAGACGAGTTATACAGCACCGCCAAGAAGGCTTTTGACGACGGTGATTACAAGATAGCGCTTCAGGGCTTTGAGCTTTTTCTGAAAAAATTTCCCGATTCAAATAATGCCGATAATGCCCGGTTCTGGATGGGTGAGGTCTATTTTGAAGAGAAATGGTTTGAAAAGGCGATACTTGAATACGAAAAGGTGATTAAAAACTATCCTGAAGGCAACAAGGTGCCCGGGGCTTATTTAAAGCAGGGGTTCGCCTTTTCCGAGCTCGGGGAAAACGCCAATGCCAGGCTGATTCTACAGACACTGATCCAGAAGTATCCGGACAGCAACGAGGCAAAAATCGCCAGGAAAAAGTTGGCGGCCATAGAATAATTTTTTAATGCGGGCGATTTGCAGGCCATGGCAGCTTTTTTCGGCATAGATCCCGGGCTGGCGTCAACCGGCATAGCCCTCGTGGAAGGCGAGGCCATGACGGTAAACCACTACTCTTACGGAACCGTCCGGACAGATCCCGGCAACAGCGTGGCCCAGCGGCTAAACCACATTTTTGACGAGATCTCGGAGATATTGACCCGGTTCCGGCCCGATGCCATGATAGTAGAAGACGTGTTTTTTCTGCCCAGATATCCGAAATCCGGCATTACCCTGGGCAGGGTCACCGGTGTGATAATGCTTGCAGGGCAGCGGGCCGGGATCCCGGTAAACGAGATCGCGGTCCGCGAGGTCAAGCAGATTTTAACAGGCAACGGCAATGCCGGCAAAAAACAGCTGGAAGCCTCTGTAAGGGATCGCCTGGATCACCCCGAGCCGATAAAACCCTCTCATGCTTCAGATGCCCTGGCCCTGGCCCTGACCGGTCTTTACCGTGCAAACATCAAGACGGCGTCTTTTTTAAATGCCGGCCTTGATTGACGGTTTCGTAAAAAGCTGTTTATCCCGCCAGGGCGGTATTTTTGCAGAAAGGAAATCGGTAAGCACCTTGGCTGATCGGCGGCGCGAAAAAGGAGTTTCCTCGCTCCAGGAGTCTCTTCGAGCCTCAATTTCCGCTCGGAAACCCGCTTTTCCGCACCGCCGTCAGTGCAACGAAGTGCAATTTCGCAAGAGCGCAAAAAAAGGATTTCCCCGGATGTGTTCCCCCGGGCCGCAGCCTATAACAGCAACTTTTTCTGAAGTTACTTAGTGTCCGTTCAGAAATCAGATAATTTGTTCAAGTTCAAGGAAGGCGAAAATTTTAACCGCAGGAATACTTAAAGTATTTTGAGGATTAAAA
>JAGXLE010000144.1 GCA_018334855.1 Desulfobacterales bacterium
CGGCACCGGCAAGATCCAGTGGCGCCAGCTGCAGGAAAAAGAAAAGCAGAAGGCTGAAGGAGGGTTGGAATGAGAATCGAGCTTCCCCGGCTCCTCTGGTATGAAAACAACACCCTGGAAATCGATCTGCCCGATGACTGGGATGTGGAAGTCTGCCCCATGCAGGGGGCGGATCGTCCTCTTTTGAGTCTCGGGCAGATGGAGGCAGCCATCCTGGATCCCATCGAATCCCCCCGTATCAGGGACCTGGCCGAAGGCAAAGAAACCGCGGTGATTGTTTTCGACGATATGACCCGGCCCACCCGGACTTATGAGCTTGCTACCATAGTGTTAAAAGAATTGAATGCAGCCGGAATCAGTCCGGAAGACATAACTTTTGTGTGCGCCCTGGGAGCCCATGGTGCGCTGACCCGGCATGAATTTTCCAAAAAGCTGGGACGGGAAATCGTTGAAAATTACAGGGTCTTTAATCACAATCCTTACGAAAACTGCGTGCATGTGGGCACCACAAGCTTCGGCACGCAGGTTATGTTTAACCGCGAGGTCATGGAGGCAGATGTAAAGATAGGGATCGGCTGCGTTACAGCCCATGCCCAGACCGGGTTTTCCGGGGGCGGAAAACTGCTTTTGCCCGGCGTGGCCCATATCGACACCATAAGCCATCATCACCTGGACGTTGAAGCCCAAGCGCCCGAAACCACAGGCCTGGGAAAGCACGAAAACAATATTCTGCGCAGAAATATTGACGAGGCGGCCGCCATGGCGGAAATGGATTTTAAGATCGACGTGATCGTAAATTCCCGGGGAGCCGCCACTGCAATTTTTGCCGGTGACATGGCAAGTGTTCATAAAAGGGCTGTGGAGCTGGCAAAGGAGGTATATGTCACCAGACCCCGGCCGTCTGACAAGGATCTGGTGATTGCAAATGCCTTTGCCAAGGCAAACGAGATGACCATAGCGGTTCGCCTGGGCGTAATGGCACTGGCCGGTTTCACCGGTACGCTGGCAGTGATAGCCGATTCCCCCGAGGGACAGGTGGTTCATTATCTGCTGGGGCGTTTCGGCAGAAGCTACGGCGGCCGGCAGCACCCTGTTGCCACGGTTCCGGAAAGCCTGGATCTTATCATCATGGCGCCGCACCTGGAGAAAACTTTCGGCGACTGGTTTTCAAACCCCGGCCGGATAACCTGGACCCGGAGCTGGCAGGAGACCATGGAGCTGCTCCGGGAAAAATTTTCTGCAAATACCAGTGTCGCGGTACTTCCGAATGCAACCATGCAATACTACGATGTATAGCCGCGCCAACAGGGGATTTAAAGAGAGGAAAATGCAGAAACATTTGCGTAAACGATTTTTTGGCATGTCGATATCTTGTAAGGCGGATCAATGCTGACCTAAATTGAGCGTTTCAGATTTTTAAAAACATGATTTTGTAAAGGATTATGCCCATTTATATTTAAAAATCTGAAACCCTCCGGGATTCCCAATTCTGCCGCATCTACTGCGTCAGATGCAGCCTTGCATAGTCTACTATAGCTCGTCTGCATCTTCCTTGTATCTGCGGCAAACTTGAAAATCGCTCAATTTAGGGCTGAATAACACCTGGTGTTGACGAGCATTGTGATTTGCTCTAATTTTAAATAATGTTCACGGATGGCAAGCATGTTTATGCCATTAACTGATGTACAAACCGTTTAACAAGCAGGAGGTTTATCATGAAAGCAAAAGGATTGTTAACAGTTTTACTGTCAGCAGCAGTGGCCTTTTTTACGTTCACGGCACTGCCCCATGCGGGCAGCGGAACCGCGCAAGCTGCCGATGATGTGATCAAGTGGAAAGCACCGTGTCACTGGCCGGCTTCCAGTGTTTCTTTTAAGGACAGCCTGCAGAAGGTCGCAGACCTTGTAGAGGAACGTACCGACGGGAGACTGGTTATCGAACCTTACGAAGCAGGCGCATTGATTCCCGGCGATCAGGTATTTAGCGCGGTAAAGCGGGGCATGTACCCCATCGGGGTTACCTCCTCTGCATATAACCTGGACCAGGTCCCGATTTTGAATGTAGTTGCCGGGCCTCCGCTCAACTTTAAAAACGTATGGGAAGCTGCCTATTTTCATCAGTGGATGGGCTTTGAAGAAATGGTAAAGGATGCTTTTGCAGAACACGGCATGTTATATTTTACCGATAAAGTCTACCCCACGGAATTGTCTCTGCAAAAGCCGGTCCGGTCACTTGAGGATTTTGAGGGATTAAAGCTTCGCTCCTCGGGTATTCTTCAGAAATACCTGACTTCCATAGGCGCGGCAGCCCAATATATTCCCGGCGGAGACATCTATGCCGCCCTGTCCTCAGGCGTGGTGGAAGGCGCCCATTGGGGGGCGGTACAGGGCAGCGCCAGCATGAATTTCTACGAGGTAAACAAGTACCACCTGCGACCGGCGCTTAATTTTGCCGCAACCGACATCTGGATGATCAACAAGAAAGCTTTTGAAAAGCTTCCCTCAGACATCCAGGACATTCTGGTAAATACTCTTAATGAGCATTTTTGGCGGCGCACCAATCAGTATCAATACCTTGAAGAACGGACGCTTGCCAAGATTCAGAAGAAACAAGACGTTGAACTCATCACCCTTCCGCCCGAAGAATATCAGAAGATGCAGCAGGAAGCTGTTAAAATGTGGGATGATATTGCAGAAAAATCTGACAGATGCGCCAAGTCGATTGAAATGTTAAAGGAATTTAACCGGAAAATGGGCAGGCTTGAATAACATACAGGGAGCTTGCTCCGGGTTATAAATTTCTGCTCAGCGATCCTTTTCCGCCGTCTCCTGTTTACAAGGAGTTAAACAAAAGTGGCGGCGGAAAAGGATTTTTCTGTGTGTGTGGCAAAGTTCCACGATACCGAATGGCTTTTATTATTGACAGACCTTAAATATTATAGTCACTATAAGTCTTTCAGGAGTCCACAGAGGCGATTGCTGGGGCTATCTGTTAAACGATATATGACTTGTTAATAAGGAAGTGTTGGCCGAGTAGCACTAGCACGGGCATTTCGAAGGGAACGACTATGCGTAAAATTTTTGCAGTACTTGGCTTTATCGATGCCTTAAACGACTGGCTGGGAAAGATACTGTCTTTTTTCGTAGTGTTAATGTTTTTGCTGGTTATCAAGGAAGTGATCGGCCGTTATTTTTTTAATGCCCCTTCGGTATGGGGCCAGGAGCTTACCCAGCTTCTTTTCGGGGTTTACGTGTTTTTGTCCGGCGGCCATGTGCTCAGATGGGGAGGACATGTCAATGTGGATGTCCTTTATAACAAGTTCAATATCCGGACCAGGGCCCTGGTCGATATTATCACATCCGCCCTGTTCTTTCTGTTCTGCGGCATGCTGCTTTATTACGGCGGTGAATTCGCCTGGGAATCCATATCATTCTGGGAACATTCAGTGTCTGCATGGGGACCGCCGATATGGCCGTTTAAGCTCATGATTCCCCTGGGCGCGGGGCTTCTGCTGCTGCAGGGTATTGCCAAGCTGATCCGAGACATTTACATTCTGGCGACCGGAACTCCCTATTTATCGGAAGCTGCGACCTCAAAGGAATCGGTATGAGTATAGAACTGTTGACAATCCTGTTTTTCGGCTCCCTGTTTGTTTTCCTTCTGCTTGGATTGCCGCTTGCCTTTGTGCTGGGCGGCGTGTCTATCGTGTTTCTTTATTTTACCGCCGATATAGGCATGATATACATGATAGCCATGCAATCCTGGAGTACCATGAACAAGTTTGTACTGGTGGCAATCCCGCTTTTCATATTCATGGCAATGATTCTTGAACGTTCGGGATCTGCCAGAGATCTCTATGAGATGATGTATGTCTGGTTCGGATTTCTCCCGGGAGGACTGGCTATAGGTACGGTTGCCATATGCGCCATATTCTCGGCCATGTGCGGTATTTCCGGCGCGGCAGTGGTAAGCATGGGCACGATTGCGTTGCCTAACATGCTGCAGTATAAATATGACAGGCGTATAGCAGTAGGCTGCATCAATTCCGGAGGAGGCTGGGGCATACTTATCCCTCCAAGCATTATCATGATCCTCTACGCAATTATTACCGGTGAATCAGTAGGCAAGCTGTTTGCCGGCGGCATCCTGCCCGGTTTGATGCTTTTTGTGCTGGTGTCGCTTTATATCGGTATCCGCTGTTATTTCCAGCCTCACCTGGCGCCTCCTCTCCCCCCTGAAGAGCGGGGCGACTGGGGCAGACGGCTGAGGACGCTTAAGTCTGTGATTCTTCCGATTTTAATCGTCCTGATGGTACTGGGATCAATTGTTTTAGGCATGGCCACTCCTACCGAGGCGGCAGGGGTAGGGGTTTTGGGCGCTATTGCATCGGCGCTGGTCTATAGGCAGTTAACCTTTCCCATTATTAAAGACGCCGCTTTCAGAACTTTCAGGCTCACGGGCATGATTATATGGATTCT
>JAGXLE010000145.1 GCA_018334855.1 Desulfobacterales bacterium
GGGATATCGCGTGCGCCTTGCGGTGAACCTCGGGCTCAAGCTCGGGGTTAAACACCACCTGGGTGATGCCCTGCCGGTCGCGCAGGTCAACGAATATAACACCGCCGTGGTCCCGGCGCCGCTGAACCCATCCCATAAGCACCACTTCTGATCCTATATCGTCGGCGCCCAGTTTATTGCAGTGGTGGGTACGCCGCATATCGCCCAACGTATCGGTCAACTGTAAAACTCCTTTTTTATTTTGGAAATGTAATTTAAATCCGTTTTACCATTTTATCCGTCAAACTCTGCACGGATTGTCTCCACCAGGCGGTCCATGGGGATGCTCTGCTGGTGTCTGGTCTTCATATTGCGCAGCAGGGCCGCGTTGTCAGAAATCTCCTGCTCCCCTATGATCAATACATTTTCCGCACCCATCCGGTCCGCCCTCCGCATAAGGGCTTTTAAGCTGCGGCCTGAAAAGTCGGCCTCTGTTATCACCCCGGCATCAGCCAGCAGGCATGCAAACTGCGCACCCATTTCCATGGCCTGATCTCCCATGGGAAGGATAAACACCTGCGGTCCGGAATCGTATGCCGGAAATTTTGCCGAAACCAGCTCCACCAGACGGTCCACACCCACTGCAAACCCTATGGCGGGCTGGGCCGGACCGCCGAGCATTTCCACAAGGTTGTCATATCTTCCGCCGCCGGCGACCGCGTTCTGGGCGCCAAGCTCTTCTGTCTGTATCTCGAATGCCGTTCGCGTATAATAATCAAGCCCGCGCACCAGCCCGGGATCTATTTCATAGGCGATTTCGAGTTTGTCCAGTATCTGCTGCACGGCCTTAAAATGCAGGGCGCAGTCTTCGCACAGGTAATCAAGCATTGAAGGGGCGTCAGCCACCACCTCCCGGCAGGAGGGGACCTTGCAGTCCAGCACCCGCATGGGGTTTTTGTCAAGCCGTCTTACGCAGTCCTCACACAGCTTGTCCGAATGTCCTGCAAGCATTTCGGCAAGATCCTTTCTGAAAGCCGGCCTGCACGCGGGACAGCCCAGGGAGTTCAGGTGCGCGCTTAACCCGCCGATCGACAGGCGCTCAAAAAACCTCATCAGCATGAATACAAGCTGAGCATCGATGTACGGGGAATCAACGCCGAAAACCTCGGCGTTGATCTGGTGGAACTGCCGGTAGCGGCCTTTCTGGGGCCGTTCCTTTCTAAACATCGGGCCTATGGTGTAGAATTTGCACACCGGGTCGGCGGCATAGAGCTTATGCTGGATGTAGGCCCGCACCACGGATGCCGTTGCCTCGGGGCGCAGGGTAAGCATGGTGTCTTTGCTTCCGGCAAACGTATACATCTCCTTTTCAACGATATCGGTATGCTCGCCGATGCTTCGCTTAAAAAGCTCGGTCTGCTCCAGCACTGGCGGCCGCATTTCTTTAAATCCGAAATTCTCGAAATGCTGCTTTGCCGTATTTTCAATATATTGCCACACGGATGACTCCGGAGGCAAAATATCTTTAAATCCCCTGACAAGCTGTATCATGATCCATCAATATCCGGCTGTATTAAAAACCCGGGCGGACCCCGGTTCCGGTTTGCAATAACATTCCATAATCATTAATATAAAATCAGGCCTGCTTATAAAAAACAGAAGCTTTGACCAGCCTGCGTATAATCTTATATATATATGGAAAATTGGCAAATGTTGTCAATAAATATGTTCATCTTGACATATCCCGGCAAAAGGATATAAAAAGTCATTGTAAAAATAAAAAGTTATAAACAGACGGCTTCAAAGTGCCGGATGTGTTTTCCCAACCCGTGAACTCTAACCTTAACAACAAGGAGAGATCTCATGCCCGCAGCCGTTACCTCCAGGAAACTGATGGAAATGAAAAAAAGCGGGGAGAAGATAGTCGCTCTTACCGCTTATGACTACCCTTTTGCAAAAATGGCGGACGAAGCAGGCATTCACCTGCTCCTGGTGGGAGACTCGCTGGCGATGGTGGTCCAGGGGGAAGCCACCACTCTGGGAGTTACCATGGACCAGATGATCTATCATACCGCCATAACCGCAAAAGCGGCAAAAACAGCCATGGTGGTGGGAGACATGCCTTTTCTCTCCTACCAGGTATCCACGCAGGAAGCCCTCAAAAACGCGGGCCGGTTTTTGAAAGAATCCGGTGCCACCGCGGTAAAACTGGAAGGGGGTGCGGCTGTTTCCGATACCATCCGGGCGATGACCGAAGTCGGCATTCCGGTGCTGGCCCATATCGGGCTTACCCCCCAGTCCGTGCACCAGATGGGCGGCTTCCGTGTCCAGCGCGACCGGGACCGTCTGATGGAAGACGCCAGGCAGGTGGAAAACGCGGGCGCTTTCGCGGTGGTTCTCGAAGGCATTCCAACCGATATATCAAAAGAGATAACCGACAACATCAACATCCCCACCATAGGCATAGGCGCAGGAGCCGCCTGCGACGGGCAGATACTTGTATTGCATGACATGCTGGGCATCAGCTCCGGGCACGTGCCCAAATTCGTGAAGAAATACGCCGAATTAAGGCAGCACGCAATGGAGGGAATACGCACCTACATAGAGGAAGTACAAAACTCCACATTTCCGGACGAGAACCACTCATACTAAAAAGTGTCCATCCAGAAATGGCTAATTTGCCCAATTTCTGCGTCAGGCTCAAATTTTAATCCTCAAAATACGATAAGTATTCCTGCGGTTAAAATTTTCGCCTTCCTTGAACTTGAACAAATTATCTGATTTCCGGGTAGACACTGAAAAAGCATTCTTCTGCCCGGCACAATGAGATAACCGGCACAATGAGATAAATGGAAAAAAAGCCCGGAAAAAAGCCTTTGCCGCAGGATATCCCGACAACACCGTATTACGCGGATATCCCTCTTACGCGGCTGCTTCTTGGCGTGGACAACCTGAGATACGATGTTTTTCTCAGCCCCGGGTTTTCACAGGCCGCCTCGAATTTTGCTTTCCAGCTGATCCTGAAACACTCGGATGCCTCCGTACCTCTGCAGACAAAGCAGAAAATCAACTGGTTTGTGGAAACCGATCGTTTCAAAACCGCCTGCACGGAGGTGATGACAGATGCCATAAACCAGGCAAAGTCCGCCTCCGAGGTTCAGATCGACTACCTAGCCCAGGCAGCACTTGTCAAAAAGCTGATTGCTGAAACGGAAAACCAGTACGACTGCGCAATCAGGCATTTCAAAAGCGTTATCCGCAGACATGAAGTAGACTACCGGACCGGAACTCACCTGCGTCTGCGCGAAGAAGTATTTACAATCATTCAAAAACGAAGCCTGATCATCCAGCAGGCAGGAGCCGAACTTTTTGAATATTTCCTTGAGGCGCGCCAGGAATTAAATGAACTAAGGGCCATAAATTTCGGGGCCGATGCCCTTCTTGCAGAAGAACTCTTCTCTAACCCACTGTTGAATGCCCCCTACCGGCCGGACGATTTTTTCATGATTTCCAACTACGTGCTGACAGGATACCGCCTGGAAGACCCGCTCAACTACAGCACGCTGATTTCCCTTCTAAAAAAATTTTTCACGGAAACCGGCATGGCAGAACAGACAGAGCCGGACCGGATAATAAAAAACCCTGCAAACATGGACCTTTTGTTTAATTTTTTTGATACCCGCAGCCTTTTATACAAGGAGAAAAAAAAGCGCCAGCCTGACACCGGACGCGTCAAAGATCTTGCCGCCAGGTCCGGTGCTCAGAAAAAAATGCTGCAGATGATCTACAGGGAATTCAAGCGGGAAAAGCTCCTGGAATGCATCGTTGCGGTATACGAAGTTCCAAAAATTGCGCAGGAATACTGCCCGCCGCTTTCTCCCCAGGAGCTGCTCCAGTACCTGGTCGTCCCAAGGGCCCGTAAAAACATAGCCCGGAAAGTCAAAAGATTTAAAAAATATACCGGCAAAAAAATTTCTCTGTCACGCCTGAAAAAAGCCAGGCGTTTTGTCCGTGTTTCAGGAGAACAAAAAAAGAAAAGACTGGTGCGGTTTTTAAAGGATTTTGCCGCCTACCATCGCGATCTTGAAAACTATCACCTCTTTAACGAAAAGGCGGACTGCATCTACCTGGCAGAAGACGACAGGACAGTAAGGCTTTCCAGGGAAAACAACACCCTCTACGAGTTTCTGTTTCCGAAGGAACATGAAACAGGCAAACACGAAATTGCCGGCCATGTTGTAATCAAGGCAGACGTTCGCGGATCAACCGAAATCATCGACCGGATGAAAGCCAGGGGGCTAAACCCCGCGTCAAATTTTTCGCTTAATTTTTTCGATCCGATCAACAGGCTGCTGCCGCGCTACGGGGCGCACAAGATTTTTATAGAAGGAGATGCGGTCATACTCTCGATTTTCGAGTACGCGACAACCCCTGCAAGATCATACAGCGTGGCCCGGGCGTGCGGGCTCTCCGTTCAAATGGCGCTGCTGGT
>JAGXLE010000146.1 GCA_018334855.1 Desulfobacterales bacterium
CGACCTCATGACCGTGTTTTCGAAGCGCGCCCACGATTTTGGCCGCACCTACGGGGATAACTGCAAAAGGCGATTTTTCCCGGTTCGTGGAAATGACCAGGACCTTCATGTCAATTTTCCAGAGGCAAGATCACGGCCCACGGCCCTGAGAAAATCATCCGCCTCAGCCGCGGTGAGCATCGATTCCACATAAACCAGGGTGATATGCAGCCGCCGCGAAAAAATATAGAACACAATGCCGATGCCCGGCGGGACAACAACGCTTGGCACGTGATGCTGGTATTCCACACGACATCCCATGAAACTTTGCAAAGGGGCGAAGGTTTTGCCGGGATTGGCAAAAACCAGGGAGGCTATCTCGCCCTTGAATGCCTGGCGGATCTTTTTTGCGTAAAGACCGGAGGGTATAAAACGGCAGTACTCCATTGCGCTCACACTGGAGGAAATAATGTCATTGCGCACTGCGTCCTGGGCCTGCCTGGTAAAAGAGGCCAGTATACTGTCAAATTCTTCGAGCTCTTCGGGATCAAATCCGTACAAAAGATTTGCCGACTGATTGGAAAATACCGGCATTCGGGTGCCTTTTTTCCGCAGATCAATGGAGACAGGCACCACAAAGCCGGGAGAAAAAATGTTTTTCGACGCCATCAGCCTGGAAAACTCCCCGAGCGTGGCTGCGGCGTAATAGGCAGACTCGTTTAGAAACCCGCCGTGTTTCTCTGCCAGTTCCAGGATATTATCTGTCTGGCTGCTGGTAAAGGAAATAACCCTGTAATCGAGCCTTGAGGCAAGAGCCCGCCTGGTACGGGTATATATGGAAACCGGCGGGTTAAGTGCAAGCTCATCTATTCTTCCAAACGACTTTTCTGCCTGCTTAAATTTTGAGCCGCCCGGCATCCGTTCTGTGTAGCAGCCTGAAAGCAGCCCCTCCTGGGTGCAGTCCTCCGGAACAGAAACTGAGCCGCCTATCATGGCAAGAAGGTATTCAGCGCCCCGGACGTCCATGAGCATGTGCGACCATGTCATTATAACCTCCATGCCGGCATCCTCTTTATGAATCAGGTCAAGGCGAAACAGCTCTCCCCTGCGGGTATCAAGGGGACGGTTTAATATACCGACCTTGATGCTGTGAAGCTGTGCCCGGTCATGCGCGTGATGAGTCCTGACACACGGCAGAAAAGGTCCGGTACCCGAAGGGATTTTCCAGTAGGGGCTCCGGTTCACGATTCCCCTTACCGGCTTTGCCTCAAGTATGGGAAAACGCTTTTTAAGGGTCCTGATCCGTTCTGCAAGGTCGGCTTCTGAAAACCGGTCTTTTATCCCCAGAACAATCTGGGCCTGGTTGCCGGCAAAGCCGAGCAGCTTCATCTGGCGGTCAAAGGCCAGCATGAGGCAGTCCGAGCCGTTCAGGAAAACTTTATTTTTTTTCCAGAAGCTCATGGATCAGCGCGGAGATGTTTCCTACACTGCACATCCGCTCCTCGCTTATCTCTGATTCGGGGATACGCAGATCAAATGTTTTTTCCACAAATACCAGGATCTTTAAAAGGGAAAAGGAGTCCAGCCCCGCCTCGATAAGGTGGGTATCTGTCTCAATGCCCGCAGACGGGTCAAAGATCTCATTTCTCACAAACCCGAGCACGCTTTCCTGAATCTGTTCCAAAAAGCCGTGTTCTTCCATCACTTTATTTCTCCGGTTTCCCGGCATACCTTGATTTTTATATCACATCCCGCTTTGCACTTATCTGCCCGCTCTTTTCCTTCAAAACTCCCGATTCAACCTTCTTGCTCTCCCGGTCGTATAATTTTGCCTGTGGCGGTCTTTTCAATATGATCGGTAAAAAATATCTGCGAGGGCACCTTGTAGGCCGTAAAGCTTCTGCTGCAAAACCGCCTGAGCGTCTCTTCGTCGGTTTCTTCGGCCGTACTGTTTAAAACCACCATTGCCGCCACTGTCTGGCCGAAACGATCGTGCTTTCTGCCGTATACGCAGGATTCTTTCACCGAAGGATGCCGGTTCAGATGTGCCTCTATTTCCTGCGGAAAAATTTTCATTCCCGCAGTGTTTATTACATGGTTTTTCCTTCCGTACAAAAACAGAAATCCCTCTTTGTCTCTGCCCCCGATATCGCCTGTTTCAAACCAACCGTTGATAAGCGCGGATTTCTCGTCAATCCGGGGATAAAAATAGCCGTCAAAAAAACCGGGGCCGGAGAAAAACAGCTCACCGCACTCCATGCCTTCCGGCCCTGAATAGGCTTGCGCGTTTTCGACGCTTACCCGGTAATCGGGAAGCACCCGGCCCACGGAGCCCGGTTTACCTCCCGGATTTTCCGTGTTTATACACACCACGCCTATTTCTATTATGCCGTAGGCCTGGGCAAGGGGGAGCCCGAACCTGCCGGAAAACCGCTCATGAATATGGCCGGGAAGCCCGATAGCAGTGGATATCGCCAAGCGCACCTCAGGCATCATAAGGCCGGACTGGTCGGCGGCAAGCAGGGAATAATGAAACGGTGACGCATAAAGCAGTGTCACATGGCCGCTGTTGACTGTTTTAAGAATGGATTTGCTCCAGATGCCTCCTGCCAGCACTAAGGCCGCCCCGCTTGCCAGAAAAAGAACGATGGTGGAGACAAAATGGTGGCTCATGGGCAGTATCCACAGGATATTATCATCGGGCGTTATATTCAGAGCCCTGTTGACCGCACTGATCCTTTCAGCTATCCGCTCATGGGACAGCACAACGCCTTTGCGCTCCCCTGTGGTGCCTGAAGTAAAACGCACAAACGCAATATGAATATCTGATTCCAAACCTGAATATACATCCATGGACCTGAAATAATAAGGCGTATCAATAAAAGGACACCTTGCCTCCACCCAGCCTGACTCCCCTTTGTGGCTGATCATGGCGGCAAGCTGCATCCGGTCGCATACCTGTCTTATTTCATCTTCCGTAAAATCCACATCTACAGGAACCACTGCTGCATCTATCTTCCACAGGGCATAGGTGAGGGCTATATAAGCAATGCTGTTGGCAAAACACAGGCCGATCATCTGACCGGGGGCTGCCCCGAGCTTCTCCAGGTCTTTTGCAAGTACGGAGATGACGGCATCGAGATCCCGGTAGGAAACGCTTCTGTTGCCTTCAACGACTGCGGTTTTCTCCGGATAGCGTGATGCTGTATCTTTAAACAGTTCGTAGAGATTCATCTGCAATCTCAATAAACCTAAATTCAGTTTGAATTCGCCCGGCTTTCCAGGTATTTTTCCATCATCTGCCTGGATTCCTCCATCAGGCGGCCTACCGGAAAATGTCCGCTGTCATTGGGCACAATGCTGCCTATCCACCGCACATCTATCCGGTTTTCAACGCAGGTGTTAAACAAAAATCGCCCCGGGGCAAACAGCCTTTCCGTATTGGTAATGCAAACCACTTCGATCGGCGCGTTGCATCGCCGCGCAATCTTAAAGGCACCGATGTTAAACGGGTTGAGTCCTTTGCCGCGGTTTCGCGTGCCTTCCGGAAAAACAAACACCACACCACCCCCGGCCATGTATTCGGGCATCCAGTCGATACGCTCCACCATCAGCGAGGACAAATCGCTGCTTGCTTCTGAGGGGATGTATCCGGCTGTTTTTATAACTCTTCCCAATACGGGAACCCTGAAAAAATCGCTTTTCACTATAGTGGTTTGTTTTTCAAGGCTGCCTATGAAAATTACCGGGTCAAGATAAGAGCGATGGTTGGATACCACCACGCAGGATCGAAGACCGGGGATGCGCTCATCTACTTCTATTGTAAGGCCGGGCACTATTGCCCGCAGCAGCCATAAAAATACCTTGAAAAACCTGTGATTAATCTTCTGGAAAGCTATCCTGCGGTCTTTTGAAAAAAAAAGCGCCGCAGCATAAAAAGGGGAAAAAAAAAGTACGAATCCGATTGTAAAATAAGTCCACAGAACAATGGTAACAGTGACATCAGCAATAAATTTGAAATATTTGCAGCAGGTCTGCATTCTACGGACGGAAGGTTTTAAAAATCAGATTGGTATTTACTCCGCCGAATGCAAAATTCTGCACCGCCGCGGTATGCACCGGTGCCTGAACCGTTTCGGTCACGTGATTGATTCCTGCACAGCGGGGATCTATCTTATCAAGATGAAGAGTCGGGGCGATAAAGCCCTTTTCCATCATGTAGAGAGTAAAAATCGTCTCTATTGCCCCGCATGAGGCCATTGTATGCCCTATATAGCTCTTAAGGGCTGATACCCGGGCTGATTTCCCGTATACCCTTTCAATAGCCTGGGATTCGACAACATCTCCCAACTTTGTTCCAGTAGCGTGAGCACTTATAAAATCCACTGTATCAGGGGTGATATCCGCACTTTCAAGGCCGAGGCGAATCGTCCGGGTAATGCCCTCCAGGTTGGGCAGAATCAGGTCTCCGCCGTT
>JAGXLE010000147.1 GCA_018334855.1 Desulfobacterales bacterium
ATGGCCCTGACCTGGTGGTCGTTGGCAACGCGGTAAAAAAAAACAACCCAGAGGCGTTGCGCGTACTTGAAATGGGTCTGCTGTATTGCTCCATGCCCCAAGCCATCAACCATTTCATGGCGGAAAGCAGGCAAACCGTGGTTGTATGCGGCACTCACGGCAAGACCACCACAGCCTCCATGGTGGCATGGCTGCTGTATGCCGCCGGATGCGACCCCTCGTTTATGATCGGCGGGATTTTAAATAACTTCCGGTCCAATTATCGGCTTGGGAGCGGGGGGTTCATGGTGATCGAAGGCGATGAGTATGATACGGCCTTTTTTGACAAAAGACCTAAATTCATGCATTACCGGCCGGATGTGGCCGTCTGGACCGGCGCTGAATTTGATCACGCCGATATTTTCAGAGATTTTGATCATGTCAGGTTCGCCTTTGACGAATTTTTTTCACAAATACCTGAACAAAGCATCCTGATAGCCTGCGGGCAAGACCCCAGTGCGGGGGAACTGCTTGCCGAAAGGCGATGCCGCATTGAAACCTACGGAACCGACGCCTATGATTACTGGCGCCTGGAGGCCCATGAGCCCTCGCCCCCCTGGAACCGTTTTTCAGTGTTTTGCGGTTCGGCTCTGTTCGGCCGTTTTCAGATGAAACCGCCCGGGGCCCACAACCGCATGAACGCCGTGTCTGCAGTGGCCGCGGCGGCAGACCTCGGACTGGCCCCGGAGGTGATCGCAAAGGGTCTGGAAACTTTTGAGGGAATAAAGCGGCGCCAGGAGCTGCGGGGTGTTAAAAACGGCGTGACCGTAATCGATGATTTTGCCCATCATCCCACCGCGGTGCGTGAAACCATTGACGCGATAAGGTCTGTTTACCGTGAAAACCGCCTGATTGCGGTGTTTGAGCCCAGAACCAACACCAGCATGCGAAAGGTTTTCCAGGATCTGTATTCCCGATCCTTTGAAGGGGCAGATATGGTGTGCGTGCGAAAGCCGCCTCTTTTGCACAAGGTGCCTGAAGACCAGCGGTTTTCATCCTCCCGGCTGGTCTCAGACCTTTCTGCCCGGGGCATGGAGGCTCATTATTTTGATGACACGGAAGAGATCGTGGCATTTGCGGCAAAAACGGCCGCTGCCGGAGACGTGGTGCTGGTGATGTCAAACGGCGGGTTTGACAACATTCATGAAAGGCTGCTTGCGGCCCTTTAAGGAATTTGGGGGACACCATACTTAATTCATTCGAATTAAGTATGGATGTCCCCCGAGAATCATTCTTCTTTTTTGCCCATTTCCTCGTCGCGCAGGACCCGCCGCAGGACCTTGCCCACCGGCGAGACCGGTATGTCGTTTCTGAATTCTATGTATTTGGGCCGCTTGTATCCGGCCATGTTATCCTTGCAGAATTGCCTTATGTCATCTTCAGTTGCCTGTTCGTCCGGCTTTAGCTGGATGTAGGCCTTGACTGCCTCGCCGCTTTTCTCATCCGGAATGCCAACTACCGCCACGAGCTGGATCTTGGGGTGCTGATACAAAATATCTTCGATATCCCTGGGGTATACATTGAACCCTCCAACCAGGATCATGTCTTTTTTGCGGTCGGTAATGGTGATAAAGCCCTCCTCGTCTATATTGCCTATATCCCCTGTCAAAAAATAACGCCTGCCGTCAATATAGCGGAATACGGCCTGGTTTTCCTCGGGCCGGTTCCAGTAGCCTTTCATTACCTGGGGGCCGGAAACGGCAAGTTCTCCGTCTTCACCTTTCGGCAGTTCGGTTTGCCCTGTCTCCAGGTCAACGACCTTGACGTCGGTTCCGGGCATGGGAAAACCGATAGTTCCGATCTTTCTGGCGTTCCGGTCGGTTGGGTTGGAGCTGACCACCGGCGCGGTTTCGCTCAGCCCGTATCCTTCAAAGATCACGGCCCCGGTTTTTTCTTCAAACTGCTTGCAGACCTCCGGTGGCAGCGGGGCCCCTCCTGAAAAACATCCCATCAGCGAGGTCAGATCAAACTGGTCTATGTTGGGATGGTTTGTAAAGGCCACGAAAATCGTGGGCACCGCCGGCATGATGGTGGCCTTGTATTTCTGCACGGCCTGGAGCACTTCTGTAAAAGGCGGATTGCCGGCCCTGGGATCGGGTATGCAGATCAGCCGGCTGCCGCTTGAACACGATGCAAGCATGCACACTGTCAGCCCGAAGCTGTGATACCAGGGAAGCACTCCCAGGTAAGTGTGAAAACCGCCTTTTCTCAGTTTTTCAGGTTTTGACCCCGGCTCATGTATAAGTTCTCCCCATTCTTCCAGGGCCTTTAGATCATAAACAAAATTGGTGTGGGAAAGTACGGCCCCTTTGGGTTTTCCCGTGGTGCCGCCGGTATAGATAATCAGGGCCGGGTCTTCGTAGGGATCTATGCTTACCTGCGGAGGTTCCGGGCTTGCCGAGGCAACCACATTGTCAAAGGAAAGATGGGAGGGATCGTGGCTGTCGGCCTTCGGGATCTTGCCCAGCAGCGAACCTAAAAATCCTTTGACTTTTGGCAGATATGACTTGACGTTGCAGTAGATTACGGTTTCCACGCCGGTGTTTTTTATAGCCTCTGCCGCTGTAGGGTAAAACTGGGGATGATCCATGCAGAAAACAAGCTTGGCTCCCGAGTCGTTTAGCTGGTAGTTAAGCTCCGAGGCTGTGTAGAGAGGGTTGCAGGTCACGCAGACCGCTCCGGCCTTTAAAATTCCGAAAAACACAGCCGGAAAATGCGGCAGGTTGGGCAGAAAGATCGCAACCCGGTCCCCTTTTTTGATTCCCGCGGAAGCCAGGTAATTGGCAAGCCGGTCTGCTGTTTTCTTGACCTGTGCAAAGGTCCGGCTACCATCGTTGAAAATGGTGTAGGTGTTATTCGGGTAGTCCCTTGCTGATTCGTCGAGTACTGAGAAAAGGGGCTTTTCATACTCAGCGGGATCAATGTCTGCGGCGACTCCCTGTGGCCATTTGTCTGTCGGCCAGGATGTGGCAACCATGGTGACTCCTTATATTTTGGGTTGTGGGTTGGATAAATATACAGGTTGGAATTGTGATTTTCATATCACAAGAAAGCGGGGATGTCAAAAAAAGTTGATTAGTTGCCCGCCTCCTTGTTTTGTTTTTGCGCAAAAATATTTTCTATATAGCTGATGAATTTTTCCGCTTCCTCACAGCCGGTGATTGTCCGGACCGGTACCTCTATATGGGAGAGGTCCGCACAGGCCGTCGGGCATCCCTGGACAGCGATGACCATAAAAAGGCCCGGACTGTCGTGGGACATAAATTCGACCTTATCCTCGAGCCTTTCTTTCAGCTTTGCCGTCAGCTCTACCCGGTCGTAATTGGGTTTGCACCCCCCGCAATATTTTACCCCAATTTTTAATCGATTTTTCCGGTTTTTACCCATGTCTATTTTTTCTGCCGTGAAGCCAGCTCTGCCTGCAGCTTGTCAATCCTGCGATGGTTGTCCTCTGAGCCTATATAAGACCTGAACAGCCATTCCTGGATGCGCATGGCGCCGTCAAGATCCTGGTCCACTATCATGTTGCCGAGCTGTTTGGTCTCTTTCAGGCAATCTTGGTTAAATCCCGCTATGTTCCGGGCAATTTCCGCCACTGAATCAAGCAGTTCGCCTTCCGGAAAAACCTTGCTCACATAGCCCATCCGTTCGGCTTCCTGCGCATCATAGATCCGGCCCGTCATGGCGACTTCCTTGGCACGGCCCAGACCTATGATTCTCCACAGCGGGTCCATTACCGGGGTAAGGGAAAGTGCGATTTCTTTTTGTCCGAATTTGGCGCGCTCCGATGCATAGCGGATATCGCACATCATTGTAAGATCAAATCCGCCCGCTATGGCCGGCCCGCCGACTGCGCATATAACCGGCTGAGAGCAGTAAAGGATGGCGCGGTAGGCCTGGTGGAAAAGAGCGATATAGGACTCGTTGGAATCCTTTTCCAGTTTGCGTATCTCGTTTAGATCAAAACCGGCTGAAAAATGGCGTTCTCCGCCAGTAAAGACGATCACGTTGATATCGGTGCGGCCACTTAGCTCGGTGAACAGATCCCTGATTTCCTCCAGGACCCCGGGGGAGAGACTGTTGCCCTTGTCGGGTCTGTTTATTGTTACAGTGGCGACTTTTTCCTCTACAGACAGAAGCAGGTGCTTTAATTCCATGGCATATCTCCCGTTTTTTGTGAAAAAAATACAGATGTTTGTATTGCTTATTGATTACACGAATTTATCCGCATGTCAAGTTGCAGGGCCCTTTTTCAGGCATAGATGAACGTTATGCTATAACTATGAACATAGCTAGTAAGCTTCCGGGCTTGTTTTTTGAAGAAAAATATTGTAGTAAAGCCATCTAGCCCGTGAATGTTCCGCAGAAACAGG
>JAGXLE010000148.1 GCA_018334855.1 Desulfobacterales bacterium
GCGCCAGGCAAATTGTCAAAAAAGCCGGAAGAAAGATCGGCATTGAAATCAGCCCACATGATCTCAGGCGCCATGCGGCAACCTATGCCAGCAGGGCCGGAGCCCCTATTGAGATCGTCAGCAAGGTTATTCTCCGGCATGCCAATCTTTCCACCACTCAACGGTATCTTGGAAAAGTCAGTGATACCGAGGCCAGTCGCTGGGTGGAGAATATCTTCAGCTAAAAATGAAAAACCGGGGCGTCATATTTGGATGCCCCGGTTTTTCGAAATGGAATCGATATTGTTCACTGACGGCTTCAACGCACTTGTGTCATGCCGCATTCTGCATATTCTGCAGCAGCACATTAAAATTCCGCCAAGAGCAAACAGAATCTTCCGGATCTCCTGTAACACTTCCGTCCGCCTCATAAACCACATCATAGGTGGTTATATTAAACTGGACAGGTTATGTGTTATAATTCCGATAAATTATGTGTTACTCACAGGGTCTATGCGTGACTCTTGTTTCTTTCAGTTTTTTTGTGCCAGCCGGTGCCGGTTTTTAAACTGGCTCATCAGGAAATAATCAATCTGGTCCGGTCTGGTGCCAACCTTATTTAAAATCATGGTTTTGACGAGCACGTCTCGGTTTTTTTCATAAAATTCCGCCTGGGCTGCCCGCATCTGAATCAGCTCGTACATGCGGGTATTGTAGCAGACACTGAAAACATGTGCAGTCTGGTCGCATTTATTGCTCTTCATCGTCAGGTAATCATTATAATAAGCTTCCAATTCGGAGTCTCCCGCTGAAGACGTGTTGGCCACGGCAAAAATTCCGATCACGATCATGAGTATAATGGCTGTTTTTTTCATAACCCTTCCCTCCTTTATTGATATGAAAATGCTATCCGGTTTAAACGCGATTGCATATAAAACCGGCTTTGAAACGAGTGTAGGGGGAAGCGGGTTACACGAAAGTTACAGATTTAAAAAAACGGAAAAAGAATTTAATAAATAATTTACTGGCTGGAAAAAAACCGGACCTTTGCAGCGGGCGGGCGTTTTCATTTGCAGCACGGATTTAGCCGGAACACGGCCTCCAGATTTTCATGCATGCTGACTCGGAGCGCAGCAGATAATTGCCATTGCAGGGCCCAAGTAACCCCTTGACGCAATTTCTGAGGGAATCGGTCTGCCGCTCCGGCGGGATCCGGAATCGCTTGCCGGCCTCAACAGTATTCCGGGTCATCCTCAAATTTGCAGCTTGAATCCCCGCCATTCCCCAGGACAACCGAATCCGAAATACTGCCGGAGAATTAGCCGCTATTCTACAACAGTAAATTGTAACACCTCTGTCCGTCTCATAAAGTCCCTGCCGGGTGGCTATAGTAAACCGGACATTTCTAAATGCTATTGACATCTTCTCAGTTATTTATTGACACCTGAATCCAATACGTGGCATTTTATTTATGCTGCTAGCGCAAAGTGAACAACCAGCCCTTCCACCAAGTTTAACTCTTCCTGCTTCCGGATACCCTCAAGCAGCCCCCCGAAAAAGCCTTTTTATGGAGCAGGCCCCATGTATTTGGCAAAGATCAGCAGGCCCCGTGTCCAGAAAGTTTTACAGCGTCGCAGACTGTTCCATCTGCTGGATGACACGCGGGCCTATCCCGCCACTTGGATCTGCGGCCCGGGAGGCTCGGGTAAGACAACTTTTGTTGCCAGCTACATAGAGGAAAACCAGCTTCCCTGTCTTTGGTATCAAGTCGATGAAGGCGACGCAGACATCGCCGCATTTTTCTATTACCTGGGAGTGGCAGGCAAAGAGCTTGCCCGTGAGGAAAAAGATCTGCCCTTTCTGACCCCGGAATACGCACTTGGGATTCCCACTTTCACCCGACGATTTTTCGAGGAACTATTTGACCGATTTGAGAAACCGGGTGTTGTTGTGCTGGACAACTACCAGGACGCCCCGCCTGAATGTCTGCTGCATGAGGTGGTTCGCAACGCCCTGTCAGTGGTCCCCGAAGGCATCAACCTCTTTATCTTAAGCCGGACTGAACCACCCCCGATCCTGGCAAGGGCCATGGCAAACAATCTCCTCGTTGAGATCGGATGGCCGGCGCTTCGGCTTCAACCCCAGGAGACAAGGGACCTGGTCCGGTTATTGAGCCGCACCCCGCCATCTGAGGCGGTTATCGATTCACTGCACAAAAAGGTCGACGGCTGGTTGGCCGGTCTGCTCCTTCTTTTAAAGCGGGCAGAGACCGAAGCCATAGATCCCGGAACTTTCACCCAATTCACCAGCAGCGAAGTATTTGATTATTTTACCAGCGAGATATTTGACAAAGCAGACAAAGAAACGCAGGCGTTTTTGCTCAGCACATCGGTTCTGCCAACCTTTAGCCCCACAATGGCGCAAAAGCTTACCGGTACGGATAATGCAGAGCAAATTCTGTCCAGAATCAGGCAAAACCATTGGTTTACGGAAAGATTTCCCGGCAGGGAAACAAGATATCAATATCATCCCTTGTTCCGGGAATATTTGCAGAGCCAGGCGGCGCAAACCTTTACCAGCGGACATATGGCAAGGTTCAAGCAAGCTGCCGCCCGGCTGCTGGCATCCGACGGGCAAATAGAGCCTGCCATTGAGTTGTTTTTTGAATCCGGCCATCCGCATGAGGTGGTCCGGTTACTCCTCAGCCAGGCGGAAATGCTGGTATTTCAAGGGCGCAACCAGACGTTGGAGCAATGGCTGCTGCGTCTCCCGGAAGAGACTGTGCACGATAATCCGCATGTGCTGTATTGGCTGGGTGTCTGCCGCCACCAATTTAAGCCGGAGGAAGGCAGGGATTTTTTTGAGAAAGCATTCCACATTTTTGAAAAGCAGGAGGATAAGGCCGGAGTATGCATTTCCTTGTGCGGAATTCTCTATTCCATAACAGTTGCCTGGGACAGCTTTAAACCCTTGGACCAGTGGATTCCGAAATTAAACCAACTTTCCCGGGAATATGAAGCCCTGGAATCCCTGGAGGTCCGGGGAAGGCTCTCTTCCGTCGCTCTTTTTTCCCTGACTTTCAGATCTCCGGAGCACCCTGAATTCAAAACCTGGGAAAAGCGAGGCCTGGCAATACTTCAGGAGAATATCCCGGGAGAAATCAAGCTTCGTATGATTGCGGTCTTGGTCTGGCATCGGCTTTTCTCGGGCAAGCTGGCCGAAGCCGGGCATTTTATTGAAATGTATCAGGAAATGGTCCAATCTCCGAATATTCCTCCCTTTCCCCTGCTTGCTTTGATGAATACAGAAGCTTTTTACCATTTTTTAAACAACAATTACGAGGCCTGCAGCAACATTGTTACCAAATCCCTGGATCTGGCCTCAGCAACCGGAATTCACCTTATATCTTCTATTGTGCTGGGCCATGGCGCTGCTGGCGCCCTGTCCGCTGGAAATCTTGACAGCGCGCGTAAACATTTGCGGAACATGGCGCAATATGCCCATTCCTCAGACTGGATTTTTATTTATTTCAGGATATTAAAGACTTGGAAGGCGCTTTTGGAAAAAGATTTTCCAAAAGCATTGTTAGAAGGCAAATCTGCCAAAGCTTATGTTGCAGAATCAGGAATGCCGATGACGGATGCTGTATGGCATCAGGGGATGGCAATTGCACTGCACGAATCCGGCAATCCTGTGGAAGCTTTACGATATCTTGAACAGGCGCTGTCGATCTCCAATCGGGGCGGATTTTCGCAGATTGCATTTGGCTGTTATCTTACAAAGGCGGAATTTGCCCTTGATGCCGGAGATCAAACCGCTGCCCGCAATTGGCTGCAAGAAGCAATGATCATCGGAAAAGAACAGCAGTACGTGAACACATGGCTGTGGCGACCGGATGCAATGGCCCGGCTCTGCTGCAAAGCGCTTGAGGAAAACATTGAAGTTGCCTATGTGCAGGATCTGATCCTGCAAAGAAATCTGATCTCGGAAAGCCCTCCCCTGGAAATCGAGAACTGGCCCTGGCCCGTCAAAATATACACCCTGGGACGATGCGAGGTGATAAAAGACGGCGCCCCCCTGTTATTTCAAAAAAAGGTGCAGGAAAAACCGCTTGCACTTCTTAAAAGCATTGTTTTTCTCGGAGGGCTCAGCGTGAGTGAAAGCAAAATAAAAGATCTGCTCTGGCCCGATTCTGATGGAGACGCGGCGGCCGGGGCATTTAAAACCAACCTGCACAGGCTGCGCAAGCTGCTTGGCTATCATGAGGCCATCGTGCGCGATTCCGGCAATATAACGCTTGATAACAGATACTGCTGGGTTGATGCCTGGATATTTGAGCGCAGACTCTCAGAGGCTGATGCAATCCGGCAGGCGGCAACAAATGAAAAAGAGCTGCAGGAAGCGGCCGATCTGACAGAAAAAGCCCTA
>JAGXLE010000149.1 GCA_018334855.1 Desulfobacterales bacterium
GGAAAAAATAACAGCCGTATCCGAAAAAACCCGGGATATCAACGAGTTTGTTACCGACACGCTGGGCGTGAGGGCGGCAGAGGAAAGTGCACCGGCGCAAAATACTGTAACCTGGCATGATCCCTGCCATCTGAAAAAAAACCTGGGCATTTACAAACAGCCCCGGACAATCCTTGCAGCCGCAGGAGGCCTGCGTTTTATTGAAATGAAAGAGCCTGACAGATGCTGCGGCATGGGCGGCAGCTTTAACCTGGAGCATTATGAGCTGTCGAAAAAAATCGGGCAGAAAAAACTAAAAGACATTTCCGATACGGGTGCGGATTACGTGGCCACCGGCTGTCCGGCATGTATGCTGCAGATAATAGACCTCTTGTCCCATGCCGGCCATAACGCTGAAGTTAAACATGCAATTGAATTATACGCCGGGGCCCTTGACAAAAGATCAGAAAAGAAGAGCAGATAACAAAGGTCAATCCCGGCTACTTAGTGCCCATCCAGAAATGGCTAATTTGCCCAATTTCTGCGTCAGGCTCAAATTTTAATCCTCAAAATACTTTGAGTATTCCTGCGGTTAAAATTTTCGCCTTCCTTGAACTTGGACAAATTATCTGATTTCTGGACGGACACTACTTAGGCAACGCGCTGTCTTTTTTATCCGGAATTGACAATGTATTAAAAGTTGAATATATAAATCTTAATTATTTCTTATAATAAGTTAGACTGAATCCGGCGTCGGATCAATGAAAAATGTCATGTCGGGAAAAAAGAATCGGTTTCGGAGCCGCTTTGGGTAAAAATAAACTATAATCAGATTTTTTAAGGGTTTGCTTTAAAAAACATATAAGACAAAAAGGGGGCGGCCATGAAAAAAGCAGCTCTGTTTCTGGGAATAATCTGTATATTTGTTTTTATCGGCTGCGGCCAGGAAGAAAAAGGAGAACAGGCTGCTCCGGAAAAACCCAAAGAAGCTGTTGAGACTGCAAAAGAAAAATCTGAAAGCACTGTTGATAAAGCCGCAAAAGAGAAAACCAAAGAAACAAAAACGACTGCAGAAGAAAAAACCGGTAAAGCTGCCGAAGACGTGAAAGAAAAGGCGGGGCAAGCCGCTGAAACTGTAAAAAAAGAAGCCGAGGAAGCTGCTGAAACTGTAAAACAGAAAACCGGCGAGGCTGTTAAGTCAGCGGAAGATAAAATCCGAAGAGCTAAAAAAGCTGGCGTACCCGGTGTAATTGAGATGAAAAACGAAAAGATGTTTTCTCAGCACAGGATGGGTATAATCAGTTTTGATCACAGGGCACACGTGGATGAGTATGACCTTGGCTGCGGAAAATGCCATCACGATGAAAACAACCAGCCTTTAAACGATCTGAGCTACGACGATCCGGTAAAGGGCTGCGCCCAATGTCACGACAAAGAAGGCAGGCCGCGCCGGCAGGAGTCAATGTCGGATCAGCAGTGGAAAAAAGAACAGCTTAAATATTATTACGGGGCGATTCACGAAAACTGCACGGGTTGCCACAAGGAAACAAAAGGCCCTGTCAAATGCATGCAATGCCATCCCGCGCCGGAAAAAAAATCAGGCTAAAAGGGGCCAGTCACTGCCCTGGCTCTCAAGCGGCACAAAAAGTTGCGTATAGTGCTGCAAACTGTAAAAGGCGGTAATGTGTATAATTTATATAGTCTTTTATTCTTATCCCTAAATTCGTCTTTATGAGATCTGTTCTGAAGTTTCAAGCCCTCGGATGCAGGGTTTTTATGGCAGCGTTTTTAATATTTGCTGTCATGCTCTTATCTGCGCCTTTAACAAGTGCAGAAGAAAATGATTTATCCGCAGATGACTCCCCTGTGATCTCAGCCGCAGAAATTGATTATCCCCCTTTTTCATTTATTAACAAAGACGGCAGTCCCGACGGTTTCTCCGTGGAATTGATGCGCAGGGCCCTGTCTGCAATGGGCCGTGATGTCACTTTTCGTACCGGTCCGTGGTCCGAAGTAAGACGATGGCTGGAAAAGGGTGAGGTTCAGGCTTTGCCCCTGGTGGGCCGGACACCGGAGCGCGAATCTGTTTTTGATTTTACCTTCCCCTACATGTCTTTGCACGGCGCCATTGTTGTAAGAAATTCGGTAACCGATATCCGGAATCTTGAAGATCTAAGGGGACGCCGGGTGGCAGTGATGCAAGGCGATAATGCTGAGGAGTTTCTGCGCCGCCAGGATTTCAGTATAGATATTAAAACCACACCCACCTTTGAAGATGCCCTCCGGGAGCTTTCAGAAGGCAGCCACGATGCTGTTGTCATTCAGCGGCTTGTGGCGCTGCGGCTTATAAAGAATTCGAATTTGCGCAACCTGAAGGTGATAAATAAACCTCTTGAGGGCTTCAGGCAGGATTTCTGCTTTGCTGTAAAGGAAGGAGATAAAGACACCCTGGCGCTTTTAAATGAGGGGCTTTCGCTGGTCATGGCTGATGGCAATTATCGCCACCTGCATGCCAAGTGGTTTGCCGCAATGCAGCTTCCTGCTCATAGGAAGATATTGATCGGCGGTGATCATAACTATCCGCCGTTTGAGTACCTGGACGAAAACGGGAATCCGGCTGGCTTTAATGTGGCAATCACCCGGGCCATAGCCAGGGAGCTCGGCCTTGACATAGAGGTCCGCCTGGGGCCTTGGTCAAAGATCATAAAGGAGCTGGAAGAAGGCCGCATAGATGTTATACAGGGCATGCTTTATTCTCCCCAACGCGATCTGACCTTTGATTTTACCCAGCCATACACTGTAAATCATTATATCAGCGTTGTGCGAAAAGGCGGGGGTCCGCCGCCTGATAGCGTCGAGATGTTAAGGGGCCGTAAGCTCGTCGTGCAGAAGGGCGACATTATGCATGATTTCGCCCTGAAAAACGGCCTTGAAGACCATGTTTCCGTAGTTGACAGCCAGGAAGAGGCCTTGCGGCAATTGTCGCAGGGGAAATATGACTGCGCCCTGGCTGCCCGCCTTACAGCCTTGTACTGGATCGAAAAGAATGGGTGGGACAATCTGGCCATTGCCAGACAGTCTCTTCTTTCTCCCGGATACGGATTTGCCGTTCCTCATAATCAAAAGGCCCTTCTGGCCCAGTTCGGCGAGGGGCTTAAAATTTTGGAGAAATCAGGAGAGCTTCAGCAGATCCGGGAGAAACATCTTGGTGTATACGAGGATTTGCCTCCGGACTTTTCCGAAGTGCTGCGATATACGGCCGTGATAGTTGTTCCCCTGCTGCTGCTTCTCTCGGCGTTTTTACTGTGGTCCTGGTCGCTGCGAAAACAGGTTGCCAGCCGAACAAAAGAGCTCAAAAGAAGTGAAAATCAATATCGTCTTCTGGCAGACAATACCCTTGACGTGATCTGGACCATGAGCCCGGATGCGGTTTTTACCTATGTCAATCCCGCCATCAGAGAATTAACCGGCCACACTCCGGAAGAATGGATCGGAAGTCACTTGTCTGAGCACTGCGATGAAGCCGAATTTAAAAGGCTTTCCGGTATAATAGCCCGGGAAATTGACAAGGGATCAGATCATCAAAGTGTTGTCTTTGAGACCGAAATACTGCACAAAGAGGGCAGCCGGATTAACGTTGAAATCCACGGCAGGGTTTTATTTGATGAAAACCTGGAGCCGGTCATGGTCCAGGGGGTTACCCGCGATATCACCGAGCGCAAGATGGCGGAAGCGGAGCTGAAAGAAAGCGAAAAACGGTTTCGGCTTCTTGTCGAAAGTGCGCCTGAGGCTATTTTTATCCAGACAGAAGGCTGTTTCGCATATTTAAATTCTGCAGCTGTCAATCTTTTCGGCGCCGGTTCACCAGAAGATCTTCTCGGCAAGCCTGTAATGGAAAGGTTTCACCCGGATTACCACGAAGTGGTCAAACAACGCATCAGGCTGTTAAACAGGGAGAAAAAAGCCGTAGAGCACCTTGAAGAGATATACCTGAAGATGGACGGCACGCCCGTGGATGTATTGGTATCTGCTGTTCCCTTTAATTACAGGGGAAAAGACGGAGCGCTGGTGTTTGTCAGAGATATCACGGAGCAGAAAAAGGCCGGCCAAAAGCAGAAGGCCCTGGAAACACAGCTTCAGATGTCGCAGAGAATGGAAGCCGTGGGAAGATTGGCAGGCGGTGTTGCACACGACTTTAACAATTTGCTCTCCATTATTCTCGGCTACGGCGAGATGCTGCTTGAAAATATGGAAAAGCATAACGCCAGTTACGAGCCCTTGACGCAAATATGCGATGCCGGGATAAGGGCCAGAAACCTGACCCGCCAGCTTTTGGCTTTTGGCCGCAAACAGGTCCTTGAAATGGAGAGGGTGGATATAAATGAAGTAATATCAAGCCTCAGCA
>JAGXLE010000004.1 GCA_018334855.1 Desulfobacterales bacterium
ATTTCTGTTTTAAAAATCTGAAACCCTCCGGGATTTTCAATTTTACCGCATCTACTGCGTCAGATACAGCCTCGCATAGTTGACTATAGCGAGTCTGCATCTTCCTTGTATCTGCAGCAAACTTGAAAATCGCTCAATTTAGGTTCTTTTTTCTGTCAGGACGCCGGCTGCGTGTAAGCAGCCGACATCCTGGTCGCCAGATGCGTATAACGCTTTGCCGGCTTATCGTTTTTCACCCCGATTGCCATGGCCTTTTTTGTGCCGACCAGCACCACCAGCCGCCTTCCCCGGGTAACTGCGGTATAAATGAGGTTTCTCTGCAGCATGATAAAATGCTGTGTCAAAAGCGGCATGACCACCACCGGAAATTCCGAGCCCTGGGACTTATGCACTGATACCGCATATGCCGGAACCACCTCGTCGAGCTCGGCAAAAGCGTGGGCAACTTCCCGGCCCTCAAAATCTATCCGCATCTGCCCCGATTCCTCCTCGATGGCGGTCACCCGTCCCATATCCCCGTTAAACACCTGCTTATCATAATTATTCCGGAGCTGCATCACCTTGTCATGCAGTTTGAAAACCGATCCTGCCGCGCTTACCTGTTTCTTTTCAGGGTTTAATGTCTCCTGGAGAAGCCGGTTTAAGTTGGCCGTGCCGGCAACGCCCTTGTGCATGGGAGAAAGCACCTGAACCTCGCCTACAGGATCGAAAGAAAAGCGCCGGGGTATGCGTTTTGACACCAGTTCCACTATAATGTCAACCACTTTTTCAGGTTCCGGCTGTTCTATAAAGAAAAAATCGCTTTCAGGCTCGCCGGGCTCCATTTTCGGGATAATCCCGCTGTTTATCTTGTGGGCGTTGACAATAATCCGGCTCTGCCTTGCCTGGCGAAAAATTTCCGTGAGCCTGACCACCGGCACAGTGCCGGAGGCTATCACGTCGTTTAACACGTTGCCCGGTCCCACCGACGGGAGCTGATACACATCTCCCACCAGGACCAGGGTGGCAGCCGGGGGAACGGCCTTTAACAGGTGATACATCAGTACGGTATCTATCATGGAGGCTTCGTCAACGATAAGCAGGTCGCATTTGAGGGGATTGTCCTGGTTTTTCTGAAATCCTCCGGCCTGGTAGTTAAAGGAGAGCAGACGATGAATGGTGCCGGCTGCATGCCCGGTTGCCTCGCTCATCTTCTTGGCCGCCCGGCCTGTTGGAGCCGCCAGCATTATCCTTACATTAAGCTGCCTGAAAATCTCTAGCACGGCACGGATAATCGTGGTCTTGCCGGTGCCCGGACCGCCCGTGATCACCATTGTCTTGTTTTGGGCGGCACATCGCACAGCCTCCTTCTGCCGCTCTGCCAAGGTGAAATCAAGCTGCTGCTCAACCCACAGGAGGGCGCGCTCCGTGTCAATTTCCCGCACCGACTTGGGGGCTTCGGCCAGTCTGGCAAAATGCCGGGCAATGCCGGTTTCACAAACATAGAATCGCCTGAGGTAAACCGCCTTTGTATGGCCTTCTGATTTACCGGCTGTGCCGATATTTTCTACCACCACCTCCCTGTCAGTCTCTGCTTCGGATATGGCCTTAACTGCCGTATCCCTGACGGTTTCCAGAATTTCGAGGCTTTTTTCAATCAAAAATTCATAGGGATAATAGACATGTCCGTCTTCTGCGAGCTGGTTTAATACGTATAGTATTCCGGCACGAATGCGGAGGGGATTCTCTTTTTCAAAGCCCAGCTTGCCGGCTATCTTGTCTGCGGTAAGAAACCCGATCCCGGAAATATCAGAGGCCAGTCGGTAGGGATTTTCGGTTACCACCCCTACTGAATCCTGGCCGTACCGGCGAAAGATCCGCACCGCGTACGCGGCACTGACCTCGTGGGATTGGAGAAAAAGCATCACGTTGCGGATTTCCTTCTGCTCGGCCCAGGCGGCCCTGATCATCTCCGCCCGCTTTTTTCCGATCCCCTCGACTTCCTTTAACCGATCGGGCTGCTTTTCAATAATCTCCAGGGAGGATTTACCGAAACGGTTTACGATCCGCTCGGCCATCACCGGGCCGATGCCACTTATAAAACCCGAGCCCAGGTATTTCCTGATGCCGTTTACCGTGGATGGGGCCTTTGTGCGATAGGATTTAACTTCGAACTGTTCGCCGTAGGTGGGATGAATCTTCCAGGAGCCGGTCATTTCCATTACTTCGCCCGGGGTAGGCTCGATGAATCTGCCCACCACGGTAACCAGTTCGCGCCTGCCCCGGACGCGCATCCTGGCGATGGTGTATCCGTTTTCCGGGTTCGTGTAGGTCACGCGCTCGATCTGGCCGAAAAGGGCCGTGTTTTCGGAAAAGGCATTGACCATTTCGCATCGGCATCATTTGGGAGGCTGCGTTGCGCGCAAAATTCGGCTTCGCCCTTGTGTCAGCCCGACAGCCGGGCTCTGGCCTGCGGGGCAAAAATTGAATCAGGAAACTCTGAAACAAGCCGCTCATAGGCCTGCCGGCTTTTATCGGGATTGCCGTTACGGCCGTAGAGCAGTCCCAGCTTGAACAGGGCTTGGTCTTTTAAAGCAGGATTTTCATCATCAACAATTTTTTGGAAAAGGGAAATGGCTTTTTTATTATCGCCCATGGCCGCATGGGTATAGGCCATGCCGTTTAAAGCCAGCCGGCTCATATGAGGATTGCCCTCAAATGCGTCATATGCGCGCTGGTAGAGTGCAAGTGCGCGCCCGTGGTCCCCTGTGCGAAAACAGAGCCCGGCATACTGCAAAAGAGCCATATTTCCGGCATCCGTATAACCATATTCATCAATAAGACTCTGAAAATCCTCTTTTATTTTCTCAAGTTCTTGTGCACCGGCGTCTTTGTCAACAGCTTCATACCGCTCGGTTATCTGTATGAGCATTGCCGAGGCATTGCTGCGGGCCTGCTGCAGGAAGTATAATACCCCGGCTCCCACTATAAAAACAGCGCAAATCGCAACTGCGGCAACAATCAACTGCCTTTTGTAAGTCCGTCCAAAGGACAGGATCAGATTTTTATAACGCTTAAACGGGTCTTCGGGTTCCGGCTCCATATTTCGGGGCTTGGTCGATGTTTCGGCCATGGTGGTTTTTACTCCGGTATTGACTTTTACAATTACACAGCCAGCAGCTGCCTGATCCGCTGCCAGCCGTCCTCCTCTATTTTAGCGCCGATTAACTGGCATACTTCGAAGCCGCAGGCAGAGCCTAGTGCGCCGCACTGCGAAAAGGAACATCCCTCAACCAGGCTGTGGAGAAATCCTGCAGCCCACAAATCTCCCGCCCCGGTGGTATCGGCCGCGCTGCCATCGCCCATCCGCTCAATTCTGGCTACCTCCCGGCCGCACTTTATAATGCTGCCCCGAGGGCCGATCTTTAAAACCGCGATTTCGGTTTCCCGGGCCAGCGCTTCCAGTGATTTCTCCTCATCTTCTATTCCCGTATAAGCAAAGGCTTCGTCTTCATTTGCTATAAGGATATCAATATAGTCGGCCACGATCCGGTTTAACAGATCCAGCGATTCCTCCACCACGTTGAAACTGGCAAGATCCAGGCTCACTTTTGCCCCTGAGGCCCTGGCCGCTTCTAAAACCGCCATCATAAGCTCACGGTTAAACAGAAGATATCCCTCCACGTGCACTACTGCAGCGTTTTCAAAACACTCCGGGGTGATCTCTTCGGGGCTCATCTCCGCGGCCGCGCCCAGGTAGGTAAACATGGTGCGCTGGGCATCGGGGGTAATAACCGAAAGGACCCTTCCGGTGGGAGCCTGGGATCGAAACAAAAAGGGTTCCACGCAATGCCTGACAAGATCGGCTTCAAAAACATCTGCCAGGCGATCCCGACCGCATTTCCCCACAAACCTGGCATCTCCTCCCAGCATGCCTACACCCGCGGCCGTATTGCATGCTGAACCGCCGGATACCGTGACCGGATCCCTGGAGGTTTTCGAGACCAGGTCGTCAATGTAGCTGCTTTCAACCAGAGTCATGCCTCCCTTGGCCGCTCCCGCGGCCTCCAGGAAGCTCTCATCCTCGTTTGCCAGCATATCGACCAGGGCTGAGCCCACGCATACGATTTTTTTCCTCCCGGGCTCCGCTGAAATCGTCATATTCCGCTTCCTTTCCGTTTCCTGATGATTTACTCAAAATCAGCTACCATACCAGTCCGCTGTAAATCCAGCCTTTTTCCCCGTCAGCATGCTGGATATGAATCCAGTCTCCCTTTTTTTCCAGGACTTTAAATGGCACGCCCTTTTCAGCCTGAAAGGCTACTTCGTGATTGGTGCCCGGACCGGTGCGGATATTTATCAGGCCCTTCTTTGTGATTACCGTATTAATCTCTGCCACCAGGTCCTTATGGACCCAGCCCTTTGTCCCTTCAAAATCCTGGAAAAAATACCACCCGTCCTGTGAATCGAGTACCCTGATCGGGGTATATTGCTCCACCTGCCAGAGCTGTTCGTAGTCGGTTCCCGGACCGGACCGGATATTTGCAACCTCCACCGATATGGCCATCCGCTGCGCTGAAGACGCAGACGCCGCCAAAGCAAGGGGCAGCAAAAAGCTCAATAACAATATTGCCAGCGATCTTCTTGAAATTTTTGCCAAATTCATGCCTTTGCCTTCCTCCGTTTAATCGGTATCTATGCCGCCATCAACTGGTCAACCGCCTGTTCCAGACCGTCAATGGTGAGCTCAAACATGGGAAAAACCTGGCGGATGACGTTGATCGTACGGGTGTAGGGCCACATACGGGCCGGCACCGGATTGAGCCATGCATTGTTCGGGAAGGTTTCGGCCAGAAAGCGAAGCTGTTCGATACTAGCCTTGCCGCTTCGCTCGTGTACATAAATGGAGCCGTCGCGGGCCATCAGTTCGTAGGGGGCCATGCTGGCGTCCCCCACTAATATGAGACGCGTGTCCGAATCCATGCCGGCAAATTCGGCCACCGGTTTCGGCTTGCGGTACCTGGCTGGATCCTCCCACAGGGTATCGTAAATGGTGTTATGAAAAAAATAGGTTTTCAGTTCTTTGAACTGGGAACGCGCATAATTAAACAGTGTCTGGATAACCGGCACATAGGGATCCATAGAGTAGCCGCCGTTATCAATCGCCAGGATCACCTTGAGCCGGTCCTTTAAGCGGCGATCAAAGACTATCTCGATTTCACCGGCGTTTTTCATGGTCTGATAGATGCTCTCCCGGACGTTTACCTGGTCCTTGGGACCTGAGGGCACCATGTTGCGCAGGCGCTTCAGGGCTTCCCCCATGGAAGCCTGTGTCAACGGCCCCATCCTGGAGTAATCCTTGTACCGGCGCTCGTTGGCGACCTTGACAGCAGACTTGTTTCTGGACTCTCCTCCAACTCGGAGTCCTTCCGGGTGATATCCGGAATGTCCCACCGGGGAAGTGCCGCCGGTTCCTATCCAGCGGTTTCCGCCGTCGTGTCTTTCGGTCTGTTCTTTTAAGCGCTCCTTGAAATACTCTATAAGCTCTTCAGGCGAAAGATTCTGCAGCTCTGCCTGATCCACGCCCAGGGCATCGGCTACGGACTGTGGATCTGAAAGCCATTGGTCCAGAAGCGCCTTTGCGATCTCGTCGAGCTCGAAGCCCTCAATATCGGGCATCTCCGCGCCTTCGAAAAAATGGGCAAAAATCTGGTCAAAAAGGTCAAAATACCTTTCACTTTTGACAAGAATCGCCCTGGAGGCGGTGTAAAAATCCGAAAGAGATGCAATAAGGCCGTTTTGCAGCGCTCTGTGCAGCGTAAGAAAGGCCGTGAGCGTGACCGGAATTCCCGCATCCCTTAACTTGTAGAAAAAATCGACAAACATGGCTTTATGCTTTTAAAACCTTTTTCTGCCCTGGATCTGATTTGCAGCCACTGAATAATCCTGGCTCTTTTTAAAAAGCACTCCAAGATAGGGCACTTCGCCCTTGGCCAGCTGTTTAGGCTTGAAATCAGGGTCCATGGACAAGGCTCGTATCCAGTTGACCAGCTCGCGGGTAGCCGGCTTTTTCTCCACTGTTGCAATTTCGCGGAGCCGGTAGAAAGTATCAATGGCGTTATTCATGAGCTCGGTATCGATCTCCGGAAAATGCACCCTGATAATACGGCGCATCATGTCCGGGTCCGGAAATGCTATGTGGTGGAAATTGCATCTGCCAAGAAACGGATCTGAGAGGTCTTTCTTAGCATTGGAGGTAATCACAATCACAGGCCTGTGTTTGGCGCGGATGGTTTTATCGATTTCAATGATATCGAATTCCATCTGGTCGAGCACGTCTAACATGTCGTCCTGAAAATCGGTGTCGGCCTTGTCTATCTCGTCAATTAAAAGCACGGTTCGTTCCTGGGCTGTAAAGGCCTGGCCGATCTTGCCCATTTTGATGTAATCCTCGATCCGGCTCACATCGCGCGTGGAATCCCCGAACCGGCTGTCGTTTAACCGGGTAAGAGTATCGTACTGGTAAAGCGCATCTATGAGCTTCATGTTGGATTTCACGTTTAACACGATCAGCGGCATGCTCAGGTTTTCGGCAATGGCATGGGCCAGCATTGTTTTGCCTGTGCCCGGCTCGCCTTTGAGAAGCAGGGGCATTTCCAGTGACATGGAAATGTTGACGATCTTTGCCAGCTCCTCGTCGAGCACATAACGTTTTGCGCCGGTAAAGCTGCCCTGTTTTTCAATGTTTTGTTCCATAAGCTAATTATCCTGGGTGTTTGTTGATTGTTAATAGTTATTGGTTAATTGTTTGTTTTTTGTTGTTATGTATAGTTAATGGGTAATTGTTGTTGGTCAGGTGCGGATCATATCCGAGAGGCGGCGGTTCATCTCGATTACGCGCATGGCATGTTCCAGGGAAAGCGAGCCGGTACCGCAGCTCGGCGTAATCAGCGACTGGGAAACAATCTGCTCCCGGTCAAACCCGAGCCCCTCGATTCCGGAAACCTCCTGCTGCCACAGTTTATGCAGAGACTCCGGGTTTTGGGACTCAATCGCCTCTGTATCGCCGGTGGGCACAATGCCCCAGGCCAGGATCCCGCCCCGCTCCAGAAAACGTTTAAGCTGATCTGAATAGAGCATGAACTTGTCAAAGTAGGAATATGCGTCAAAGCTCACAATATCGGCACCGGACTCCAATATCACCGACCATTCCGCGTTGGCACACACATGGATGCCGGCAAGCCCTCCTTCATTGTGGATCTCCTCTATGACCTCGGCAAAACATTCATCGATTTCACTGCGCGAGACACTGATAAAGGCCGAAGAGCCGAAACCTGCAAGTGCGGGTTCATCGAGAAACACTATAACCGGCACCCCGTATTTCTTAAGCTGGTTGACCTGCCAGCGGGCCTTCATGGCGATAAGCTTTACCGCGGCTTCCCTGAGCTGCTCATTGTAGAATACGGCCCGGCCCTCGTGATCCACAAGCCCCGTACCAAAGGTAAACGGCCCTGTAACCTGGCCCTTGACTGCAGCCGGGCTGTATTCGCCCTTATCAAGCTCCCGGACGAAAGTAAAAAAACCGGGCGCATCGTCTTTATGCAGGGCAAAACGGGATTGGGCAATATCATCAGATCCTTCATCAACGGCCATATAGGCTTCAAAGAAACTAAGCATTTCCTCGTCAAAGCCCCCGTCTTCTGCATCTACAAATATCCGGCCGTCTTTACGGGTCAGTCCGGGCATCCCTTTTGCAAACTGAGCCACCATGCCCTCTGAGGCAAATTTAGGCAGCTGCACCCACAGCGGAATATCGGGAGTATAGTCAAACATAAGCCTGACCGCACTGTCATGATCGTCCATGGGCAGACTGCCTATCCATGCTGCCAGGGCATTGGGACGGAAATCATTACTTATTGCCGTCATTTCTTATATTGCCTTTTATGTTTCTATTGTTAAAAAATAATAATTCTAATTCATTTTATAATAATTGACAAGAGGTTTCCCGTTAATTTTTCCGGCAGAAAGCCAAGCCCTCTCTATAGAGTCCATCCAGAAATCAGATAATTTGTTCAAGTTCAAGGAAGGCGAAAATTTTAACCGCAGGAATACTCAATGTATTTTGAGGATTAAAATTTGAGCCTGACGCAGAAATTGGGCAAATTAGCCATTTCTGGAGGGGCTCTCTCTATTAAACAATTGACAGAACAAATATCTTTGCCTAAAGTTTAACTTGAATAAAGGCTGCCCTGCCCGGGACAAGCTGTTGTTGACCGGCCGCGGCAGCCGGATCAGTGCCCGCTGAAAATGAAACACATTTCCGGAGGGCACCAACTAAAGGAGGGCTACTGCACATGTTTGGCATAGGAATGCCGGAATTAATCGTCGTGCTGGTTATTATCCTCATTATTTTCGGGGCGGGCAAAATGCCCGAAATCGGTTCAGGCATCGGGAAAGGAATCCGAAATTTCAAGAAATCGGTTTCCGGCGACGACTCAAAGCAGGAACAGATAGAGGACACAAATAAGGACAGGGAAAAAGAGCAGAAGTAAAAAAACTGCCGGGGCAAACTTTTTTTATCCCTTTTCTTTCTGCGTTAACATAGCTGCAGGCAAAAAAAGCCGGGGCGCCATCTTTATTATAACGGGCGCTCCGGCTTTTTCTTTTTACGCCTTTTTAATTTTCTTTCAACCAGACGAGCTAAAAGGGTATATCGTCTTCTATGTCTCCGCCGGAAGAATTCTGCGCCTGAGGCTGCTCTTCCTTCGGGGCCCTGTCTGTATTGTATCCGCCTCCGCCGCCGTATCCGCCGCTGTTGTCAGCACCCTTGCTGCCAAGCATCTGCATGTCGCCGGCAACCACCTCGGTCATGTAGCGGGTTATCCCGTCCTGCTCCCATGACCTGGTCTGGAGACGGCCTTCAATATAGACCTGCCTGCCCTTGGCCAAATATTCGCCGCAGATTTCAGCCAGCTTGCGAAAGGCAACTATCCGGTGCCATTCGGTTTTCTCCCGCTTCTCGCCGGTTTCCCTGTCCCGCCATTCCACGGATGTTGCCAGTGGGAAATTAACCACCGCCTGGCCGTCCTGGGTGTAGCGTATTTCAGGATCTCTTCCCAGGTTTCCTATCAGGATTACCTTGTTTATACCTCTTGCCATCTTTTATCCTCGCCTGATTGGTTCTGATTCCTCTGTTTCCAGATAAATTAATTGCCTGAAGCCGACATCATTTTACGCTGCTCGAGCTGAACAATGCGCGGAGTCATAAATATCAGAAGTTCTCTTCTGGTATTCTGGTTTGTTTTAGTCTTGAAAAGATATCCCAGGATGGGAATGTCTTTTAATACCGGAAATCCGTCCTCGCCTTCCGTGATTGTGCTTTTCTTGATTCCGCCTATTACAATCGTGGAGCCGTCATTTACAAGCAATTCCGTCTCTGCCTCATTTGTCGAAAGTGCCGGCGGCGATATGGTTACGTCATGGATTTCATTTTTGGTCAGATAAATCTTTAAGGCAATCCTGCGGTCCGGGGTTACATGCGGGGTCACTTCAAGGGTCAGGTCAATGTCCTTGAACTCAATCTGTACATTGTCATCCTCGACCGTCTGGTAAGGATACTCAAGCCCCTGGGTAATCGTGGCCTTTTTATTGTCCAGGGTGACTATTTTGGGAGCCGAGATAATTTTTACATCGTTTGACCGTTCCAGAGCGGTCAGCTTGGCATCGAGTGTCAGGGGGGTGCCGATATTTTCAAACCAGAGCCCGATCGAGTTTGCAGTGTCTGCGGAATAATTCATGCTTACGTTATGTCCGTATATTCCGCCAAGAGAGCTGCTGGTGACACCATTGCGCCTCGCACTGAACTGCATCCCGAACTCTCTTGTATAATCTTCATTTACTTCAACAATACGGGCTTCTATTACCACCTGCGGGGTGACCTGATCGATTTGGTCAATAATTTCGCGTGCCTTTGCTATACGCTCCCGGGTGTCGGTTATTATGATCTGATTGTTGCGCGAATCCACAGTGATCTTGCCCCGGTCCGAAAGCGTGTCTTTTACATGAGGCAGCACTTCAGACTTGGCGTTGGCATAGTTGACCGGGATGTATTCCGTAATCAGCGGTTCAAGGGTCTTTTGCTGTTCAATACGTTTTTTATATGCTTCTATCCTCTGCTGCCTGGCCTGTTCTTCCTCCCTGAGGGTCTTCTGGGTGGCAATCCTGATAATACCATCCTGCTCCACCATGCCCAGCTTGTTCTGTTGCAGGATCAGGTGTAAAACCTGGTCCCAAGGTACTGGCTTTTCCATGGAAATGGTCACCTTGCCCCCTACGTCGGGATCTATGGCGTAATTTTTCCCGCTGACCTGCTGCAGGATCCTGAACACGTTCTTTATATCGGTTTCGTAAAAATCAAGGGCTATCTTCTCCCCTGTATATTCTTCCTTTTCAAACAGCCACTTTGTCTTTTCGGCCTCTGCTGCCCTGCGGGCTTTTGCGCCTGCCGGTTCTTCAGGCCCGGTCTCTTTGACCACTTTCCTGGTTATCTCTTCTTCGAGCACCCGCTGCCAGTCCGGCATATCAGCTTTTGCATACGGCCTGGGACCTATCGTTGATGCCTCAAAATGGATCTCTATCTGCCCGTCAGAGCGTTCAACCCAGTAAGGCACCGCTTCTCTGAGCTCAATGATCATCTTTACCGCATCTTTGGCAGTGGGGGCTTCATACGGAATCACCCTGTCCACCGCGCTGTCAAAACGGGTGGTAATAAGGGGCCGCCGATCCATGTGCCCGGGCAGTGAGGAGTCGGGCAAACTGAGGCTCAATCTCTTTTCGGCTGTCTTTGTAATATCGTATTTTGCCGGGCGGGAAGTCCCTATGGAAATTACTGATTTTCCGTCTTTGAGCGTTTCAAAACCAATATCTTCAATCGTGGCAGGACCTGCGTATTTTTCGGACTGAATCTGCCCGGTCTGCTTTTCTTCGGCTTTTTCCCGCTTTATTTCTTTTTGTGCAGCGCCGGCGGATTCAATATCTGCTGCGGCCCTGTCTGAGGCTTCAGCAGCTGTATCATCGAATTCGACCATAAAAATCCCGCCCTGCTTGTTTACCCTGTAGGGCAGGTTTTCTGCCAGCTCAACTTCCATGCGTACATTTTTCTGATCCTTTGAGCTCGACAGGTTCACTGATCTCATAATCTCGGACCGAGGCTGGTAGCTGGTCCTGATATCTCCGAGACGGGTCTGCGGGAAATAAAAAATAACACCCGGGGGATCTATCTGCTTAACAGAGGTAAAGTCCATCTCTCCGGAGCTCTGAATTTCAATCTGGCCGGATCCCGGAATGTTTACCGCCTCTATTCGGGTTACGGGGCCGGCTGCCTCTTTCTGCTCCTGGATTTTCTGTTCCTGGGCTTTCTGCTCTTCGGCACCCTGATGCGAAGGGGTGGTACTGCAGCCTGCAAGCACCATGAAAATACCGATAACCATAGAAATCAGCCGGATGCTTCTGCTTTTCTCCTCATGACTGTACATGTTTTATTCTCCGGGTTATTTCTGAAGTTTCTTTTCGATTTCGCGTACAGCGATTTTATTGAAAACATCCTTGTATTTTTCTTTAATGATCAGCCTGTCATCTAAAATATCTACAACCTGACCCCCGTTTTCCCCGATATAAGTGCCTTCTTTGACAGTATATCCCTTGCCCGCCTGATCTTCCACCATTGCAATGGCCTCACCCTTGCCGGGAATCTGGATTATGGCTGTCAGTCTCAGCTGGCTCAAGGCGATTTTTTCAAGCGGGGTCTGGGGTTTGCGTCTGTCAAGCTCCTCGCCTGATTGTTCTCCCTGCTGACTCTCGGATTCCTCCTCGTGCAGAAACGGCTCAAAAGGATCCACCCGGTCTTTTCTGCTATAAAACTGCGCTTCGCCCTGGATCAATGCTTCTTCTTCATTTAACATCATCTCTTCTTCGGGCTCTTCTTCTGCTTTTGTTTTCCGGTCGGCTTCAGCCCTGGCCTTCTCCCCGGCTTTCTCCTTTTCAGTATCTCCGGCCATCGGCTGCTTGTCCTGTTTTTCCTGCTTATCTGCTGCCGGTGTTTTGGCCTCCTGTTTTTCCTGATCCTTTTTTTCCTGGTCCTCGATTTTGACCTCTTCGCTTACGTGGATATCCTGCTCAGGCTTCTGAGGCGCATTACCAAGCCCCAGACACCACGGGACCAGGGAAAAAAACAGTGCCGAAATTATCAAAGTCCTGTTGACCATCATTTTTATCTTTTCTTTTTTCTTTATTTACTTCTTGTTTGCCGGTTTTTTCTTTTGTTCAATAAACTTGTAGGTTACGGCAGTACACGAAATCTTTAACTCTCCGCCTGGATTGCGGGATTCTGCTGTTATGGAAAAATTTTCTACGTTTACAACCCTGGAAAGCCTGGCCAGCTTGTCAAAAAACAGGCCCAGATCATGATAGCCGCCTGAAAGTTCCATTTTAATGGGAATTTCCGCGTAAAAATCCTTTACTTTTTCGCTCTGGGGCTCAAAGAGCAGGAATTTCAAACCTGAATCCTTTCCTGCCTGTGAAATGCCGGTCAGCAGGGAAGGTATTTCTTCTTTTTCCGGCAATGCACGGGAAACAATTTTAAACTGTGCCTGGGCCTCGTCGTAGCGCTTTTTTAAAGCTTTATATCTTTGAGCCTTTTTTTGTACCTGCTTCAGCTTCTGCTGTGAGGTTTTTATTTCGCCGTTGAGTTCGTCCATTCTGTCAAATTTCGGCAGGAACTGAAGATATCCGAAAACAGCAATGATCACAATTGCGGTTCCCACGCTTATAAGCAGCCGCTGAAGCTTTGTAAGCTGGCCTATTTTCTGGAAAAAAGAATCGAGATTTCCCAGTGTCATATTACTTTTCTTCATTATTTCTTCGCCTTCTCATTGGCGCCGGCACTTAAATCGGCCAGGTTGCAATTGATTCCAAAGCTTTTCATTTCAACATCATATTCGGTCGTCTGCCTGGCGCTGCCAAGCTCCACGTTGGCTATTTTTTCGGACCCCTCCAGGCGCTTCATAAAAACAGCGACCGTTTCATTATCCATGGCAATGCCCTCTATCCCCAGGCTGCTACGCGTATAAGTCATTTTCTTTATCTGCATCCTCCGGGGTACAACCAGTTCTGTAATTTCTGCAAGCAGCAGAGGCGGGGCTTCTCTGTTTTCTTTTAATTCCTTGACAATTTTTATTTTTGTTTTCAGCTCCTCGAGCTTGTTTTCGATAACGTCCACCTGTTCGGCTTTTTCCTCGTAGCGATTGATATCCTCCCTGATATTGGCAAGCTCGGTTTCCAGGGTATCGACCTTTCCGCCCAGGCGGAAATTGATCATTACCAGAATCACCAGCAGCAGGATCATTGAGAGGAGAAAAACAGATACCTGTCGCCGTATATTTTCCTTTGTCCGCGCTGCACGAAAAGGTAACAGATTGATTCGTATCATTTGTCATTCACCCTTCTGATGGCAAGCCCCATGCATATGGCGGCCTGTGGTGAAATCTGCTGAAGGTAGCCGGGATCCAGATGTTCATTTTTTACCTCAAATGCTTCAAACGGGTCTATAATTTTTACTTCCGCGGCCGTCTGGACCGCCAGCAGATCCCGGAACTGTTTTATGTTGGCCCCCCCGCCGCTCAATACTATCTGCTTTATCTGATCCTCGGGATTTGTAGAATAAAAAAAGTCCAGAGCTCTTCTTATTTCATTGCACCAGTCGGAAACCACGGATGAAATGATATCATCGAGATCGTCAGACGAAATAGCCTCCGGTTTGTCTGCAAGCTTCAGGCTTTCGGCTTCCGCCACGGAACAGTTGGCCATAGAGGCTATCTTCTGGTTGATCTGGTTGCAGCCCAGGGAAACATCGCGCATGAAGACGGAAGCATCATTTTTTAATATGTTAAGAGATGTCTTGCCTGCACCTATGTCGATCAGCGCGATATTTTCCCCGGCGGAGGTGTGGTTTATCTCGTAGATGTTCTGGAGGGCAAACGCATCTATATCAATGATACAAAGGTTAAGATTTGCCATATCAATGATATTAACGTAATCGTTTACCATTTCCTTCTTGGCGGCCACAAGCAGCACGCTCATCTGGTTCGGGTTCTGCTCGCTTTCCCCCAGCACCTGAAAATCGAGGTTCACATCATTGATATCAAAAGGGATATACTGTTCAGCCTCAAAGTTCAGGGATTCATACAGCTGGTCTTCGGGCATGCTCTGCACGGTGATATTTTTCACAATTACCGAGTAGCCCCCTATCGAAATTGCCACGTTATTCTGCCGGACATTGTATAAGCCCAGCAATTCTCTTATGGCCTCGGCAACTGCCTGCGGGTCCTTGATCACTCCTTCTTCGATGATACCGGGCGGAACATCCATGGACCCGAACTTTTTAAGGGACCAGCCTTTTTTGGCCTTTACCGCTTCTGCTACCTTAAAGGTACGGGAACCGATATCAAGGCCGATTAATTGATTTTTACTGCCAAAAATCATGAGCGTCTCGTTTTTGTTCTGCTTTATGGGTAATTGATCGACAATTGCCGATAACCGAATTTAAACCTTGAAGACCGAAAATATAGGAAAGGCAACTCGATTGAATGGTCGAATAACCGGTAAATGGACTTTTTCTCAAACCTTTCACCAAATCGTTATCCGCATGGCTGGTTAACAAAATGGAGGTTTTTTACCCTCCTGCCGAGCATATAATACTTTAAATTGTTGTTATGTCAAGCAAATTATTATTTTTTTTCGAATTAAACCATATATGGTAAAATTTTTTCTATTAAGCTACAACATCATGTATTATTTCAGGAACATCTGCCCTCCCGTAAAACCGACGGTTTACGGCAGACTCCCGCGGTCCGGTTTTCAGGTGATGCCCTAAATGAGCTTTAAGCTATCGGTCTGCCACTTGAAAAAGAGATCAAAGATCTGTATGTTAAAAGGTACTCCCGAATAAAGGGATAATCTTTGCAATATCAGACCCGATTTAAGGAGAAGGCATTATGCCGATGTCAGAAACATTCAAAAAACGTCTTTTTCCGGCGCTGCCCCAAATTGCCCGGCATTTCGGCACCCCGTTCCATATCTATGACGAGGCCGGGATCCGGGAAACCGCGGATTTTCTGAAATCCGGGTTTTCAGAGCTTCCTGTTGATTTCCGGGAATTTTTTGCCGTCAAGGCGCTGCCGAACCCGCATATAATGGCTGTGATGCATGACGCGGGTTTCGGATTCGACTGCAGCTCCGTTCCCGAACTCGTTCTGAGCCGGCAGACGGGGGCCCGCGGCGAACAGATCATGTTCACCTCCAATAATACCACCAGGGAGGACTTCGATGCTGCCGCCGCGGACGGTGGCAGCATACTCAACCTTGATGATATCACGCTTATCGAAAAACTGCCTTTTGTTCCCGAACTGATCAGCTTTCGATACAATCCGGGTCCGCAGCGCTCCGGCAATGAGATAATCGGTAATCCTGTGGAGGCAAAATACGGGGTGAGCAGTGATCAGATCGAAGAAGCCTACCGTATTATGCGGGATAAGGGGACAAAACGATTCGGCCTTCATACCATGCTGGTATCAAACGAGCTTAACTACAGCTACATGGTGGAAACTGTCAATATGCTTCTCGGTCTCGTTGAATCCTTGTCGGAATCGCTGCGGATCGATTTCGAATTCATAAATATGGGAGGAGGGCTCGGAATTCCGTATCACCCGCAAGACACACCCCTTGACATACATTCCATGGCTGAAGAAATCTCTGAACTGTACGAAAAATACATAGCCAAACACGGCCGGGCACCGGCTCTGTTCATGGAAAGCGGCAGATACATGACCGGTCCCCACGGCGTCCTGGTAACAAGGGCGATAAACAGAAAAGACATCTACCGGAAGTATATAGGTGTTGACAGCTGCATGTCCGCACTCATGCGACCCGGAATGTATGGCGCATACCACCACATCGAGGTGCCGGGAAAATCACCTGAAAAAGGTCCTGCCGAAACTGTTGACGTTGTGGGGGCTCTTTGTGAAAACATAGACAAGTTTGCCGTGCAGCGCGAGCTGCCGAAAATCGACATGGGAGACCTCCTGGTAATTCATGATACCGGAGCTCACGGTCATGCCATGGGGTTTAACTACAATGCCCGGCTGCGGCCGCAGGAACTGCTTTTAAAAACCGACGGCACGGTTGAGCGCATCAGAAGGGCTGAAACCATGGAAGACTATTTTGCCACTCTCGATTTTGCACCCGATCGGTTGAAGCTGTAACCTAATTTGAGCGATTTTCAAGTTTGCCGCAGATACAAGGAAGATGCAGACGAGCTATAGTGGACTATGCGAGGCTGCATCTGACGCAGTAGATGCGGCAGAATTGGAAATCCCGGAGGGTTTCAGATTTTTA
>JAGXLE010000150.1 GCA_018334855.1 Desulfobacterales bacterium
GAGCCACGTTGCACCCGTAAAGCAAAATATCGCCCCGGCCGCCCAGAGAGTTTCCCCAGGAATTGAGCTGCTCGCTTCTGCCGGCCAGTTCATCCTGGTTTACAAGGGTATTGCCCAGGCGGAAACTGCCCGCATCTCCGTGAGAAAATACATGCACCGCGTCCAGGTCGCCGTACTCGCCAAGGATTTCGGCGACCTGTTCGATACCGTCTTTGCCCTCTTCAAGCAGGTAAATATCAAACAGGGAATCCGATGAAGCGCCCTCCGTCTGTCGAGGCCTGTCTCCCGGTTCGAAAATCCGGGCATCCTCGCGGGATCCGGCAAGGGCCTGCACCAGCGCATCCCGGTCGGTAACCGATGGATCAACCACCGCAACCTGGCGCTTATCCGTATCCCGGATCTGGTCGGTATCCGCATTGGAAAGAAACAGGGCGGAATCAGATTTGTTCGGGGATGCATCCTCTTTGCCCGGCCCGGTTCCGGCTTCAAGGTCATCTCCAGCCGTAGCGACCGCATCATCATTGAAACGATCCGCATTTTCCACCACCGGCGCCGGGCAAAGCGCCGGGTCTTCCAGGTCTCCCGGCGGAATTCCCAGTTCGGCCGAAAGAAGAAGCCGGGGTTCCAGCGGTTCTAAGCGGTAAGGCCGTTCCTTTCTGTCGGGCCGCTGTTTTTTGCTCCTGCCCCGCCTTGCTGCATTTACAAGCCCCTTGATTCGAAACATCTTCTCCATCCCCGGAAAACCGTAAAGGCTTTCCCTGTGTGACGTTGATTAATCGGACGAATGCCGGAGCCAGCCGTTGACACCGGCAATATCCTCATCATTCAGCGTTCCCGCAGTCTTTTTGAGAATCAAAGTATTGAGAATATATTCATAGCGCGCCCTGGCGTAATTCAGCCGTGCCAGCGACAGATCCCGCTCAGCGTCCAGAACGGCCAGGATGGTAAACAACCCTGATTCGTAACCGTCCTTTTTGCCTTCGAGAGCCAGCCGCTGGGCCTCCACGGCCTCGCGAAGGGATTTAACCCGTTTGATTGCGTTTCCCACCCCGAAAAAAGCAGCCCTGGCCTCGCGTTCCAGGGCACGGGTCCGGCGCACTTTCTCCTGCTGAAGAGCATTTTTGCGATGACCCGCTTCCCGGGTCCGGGAACTGACAATACCGCCCTGGTAAATCGGAACCGTTAAGCGGACGCCTACATCAACCGTTTCCACCTCGCTGCCTCCTCCAAAAAGAGTTCCCTCGGTGTCCCGTCGGTTGTAGCGTGCTTCCAGGTCCAGGGACGGATAATGGCCGGCCCGCTGGCGCCTGATTTCCTGCCGGGCTGACTCGACCTCCTGCTGGATGGCTTTAAGCGCGGGATTCTGGTCGATTGCCGCATCGATCCAGGCACCGGCATCCCCCGGCTCGGGAGAAAGCAGGGGCAGCTTTTCCTTCAGGGGCGCCAGGCTATCTGCGGAGTCGCCGATAATCTCCTCGAGCGCCTGGCGGGCGTCATCCAGATCGCTTTCGGCAACAAGCCGCTTTGTCCTGACCTCGGCAAGCCTTGCCTTTGCCTCGTAATAATCGGTCCTTGGAGAAAGTCCGCGTTTGAATTTTTCACTGACAAGCTCATAATGGCTTTTGACTGCCGCTTCCTCTGCCCCGGTCACCCGCAGCCGGTCCCGGGCGGCAAGAACACCGAAATAGGCAGTTGCAACCCTTACGGTCAGCTCCTGCCGGGCCGCGGCAACCTCCAGCTCAGCCCCTTTGAAATTGGTTCCGGCACTTTTGATCTTCATATAGGAGGCAAAATCAAACAACGGCTGGGTCAGCGAGACTGTATACTCGGTGGTGGGATAATCGGAATCGCCGGAACCGTAAACCTCGTTATCAGTACTTATAATTTCCTGGCTGGTTTCCGTGTGCGCCCCCTCGGCGGTAAGTGTCGGCAGCACTTCGCCCCAGGCCTGCCGCAGCACTTCTTCTTCAGCGTTTCTTTCATACTGCATGCCCGCAAACCGGGGATCTTTCTCTAAGGCCAGCTCAAAAACATCCTCAAGATCCCTGGCATGCAGAAAAGAGGTGAAAACCATTAGGCAAATAAAGACGACGGCCGGAACAGCAACCGCCATCCGGATCATAAATCCTTTCCGAATACAGCTTCCCGCGCTAAAGGCTTGCACAATAATGCTCCTCTCATAAATTGTTCTCTCGCAAATGTTAATATCTCAGCTTACAAAATTCTGTTGCCCCCTATGTTAAAGATGATTGTTCCATTCGGACCGGGTGGGTTTAATGGTTTGGCCAAAGCGAAAGCAGGTGTTTCGATAGCATTTACAATTTCGCCCTATATAAACTGAGCATAAACGTCCTTTTTGGCTCAGTTGAAAATACGACTCAAAAACAAAAAAGCCGGATTGGCCAAATTATGACATTATGGCAATCCGGCTGTCTTTAATAAGATCCGTGACTTTCCGTCCCAACCTCACGATTGGTTTGGCTTTTTAACAAATTTAATATGAGCAAAAAAAATCTGTCCGTCAAGTATTTTCAACGAGTTTATCAATAACAAATAGAATTTTTCCCCTTTTTTAAAACTTTAAAACATGATATCTGTAACTAATTAAATTTTACACTTATACAACGAGGCCACAGCCAGATGCCGCATTTGATCCGAAACAAAGGACTTCCTTTTTTACTGTTTTTTTTAATTTCATATTTTCCTCCTGTTTTCTGCCGGGCTGAAACCTCAGATGCCCCGCCTCAGGGCGGGGAATTTTTCTCTGCCCTGCCGGGCGTATGGATTCTGACAGCGGCAATACTTCTGGCCGTCGTTGCTATAAGCATAATTGCAAATATCTTTCAGTACCTGCAGAAAAAGAGGCTGGAGGACGAAATCGTCCGATACCGGAAAATCGCCCGGGATGCTGTGGAACAGCAAAAAGCCATAAAAGATATTTTCGATCACTTAAACGATCACGTTTTTTTCCACGACATGGAAGGCAACCTCTACGAAGTCAGCGCATCGGTTCAGAGAGATGCGGATTACACTGAATCAGAGCTCAAACAGATGAACATAAAGGATCTGGTACCCGAGCAGTTTAAATCCCAGGTGGATGAATACTTAGAAAGAATACGCAGAAACGGTTCTGACCGCGGATACCTAAGGGTTGTCAATAAAGCCGGCGAAGAAATGCTCATGGAATACAACAACACGTTAATATATGATCAAAACGGGTCGGTGGTCGGTGTTCGCGGGATTTCGCGCAATATAACTGAGCAATACCGGGCCCGGAAAGCATCTGAGAAAAGCGAAAAGAAATACAGGACCATTCTCGAAACAATCGAAGACGGCTATTACGAGGTGGATTTAAGGGGCACTTATAAATTTTTAAACAACTCCGCACTCCGCATACTCGGATACAGGTGGGAAGAACTGGCGGGGAAAAGTTATAAGTCCTTAATTGCAGAAGACGATGTCGGGCAGGTTTTTGAAACCTTTAATTACGTCTACCGCACGGGCAGGCCGGTCAAAGCATTTCACTGGCGGTCGGTCTGCAAGGACGGCAGTATATGCCATCTTGAAACCTCGGTATCTCTGCTCTTTGACGATCAGGGAAAAGCCGCCGGGTTCCAGGGAATAATCCGGGATATCTCCGATAGAATCAAGGCACAGAACAAACAAAAGGAACTGGAGGCCCAGCTTCAGCAGGCCCAGAAAATGGAGTCCATTGGCACCCTTGCAGGCGGCATAGCCCATGATTTCAACAATATTCTTTTCCCCATGATAGGTTATACGGAACTTGCCATGCAGGATTTGCCCGAGGAAAGCACCGCATATCAGAACCTGAAAAAAGTCATGAAATCCGCCGAACGCGCAAAGGCCCTGGTACAGCAGATTTTAAATTTCAGCCGGCAGAGTTCAAACGAATCCGCAGAGCCCGTCTACATTCAGCCGGTATTAAAGGAAACCGTAAAGCTGCTCAAAAACACCGTCCCTTCATTTATTGACATTCAGGCAAATATAGACGAAAATACCGGCAAAGTATTTATCAACCTTGCACAGATGCACCAGGTGATAATGAACCTGTGCACAAACGCATACCAGGCAATGGAAAACCTCGAGGCAGGGAGGATGTGTGTGGATCTGAAGCAGATGGAAATCACGGAAGAAACATCACCGGATCACTACCACTTAACACCCGGTTCTTATGCGTGTATAACTGTTTCAGATACCGGCTCCGGGATCCCACCGGAAATAAGGGAAAAAATCTTTGAACCCTATTTTACCACCAAGCCCCAGGAGAAAGGAACCGGGCTGGGTCTTTCAGTAAGCTACGGCATTATAAAAAATGCCGGCGGAATTATTACGGTGGAAAGCACCTCCGG
>JAGXLE010000151.1 GCA_018334855.1 Desulfobacterales bacterium
CCACTATCAGCGGAGCGTTTATTTCCGGGCCCGCTTTTTTAAGTCCCCTTTGCACGGCGGTCCTGAAAAAGTGCAGAAAGCAAGGCCGGCAGAACCTTGAATTGTGTGCCGGCAGCGAAATTACGGCCCCGGGCTTTTTGCACCTGCTGCATTTGGCCTGGGGCGGCAGTTCGGGCAGTTCATCGTGCATGAAAATCCTTTTCGCTGATTGTTTTATGCCGTTTATGCCCCGCACTATACGTGCGGTGCCAGGTAAAGCCCGGGAGAAATCCTGGTCTTTTTTACATGTCTCCACAGGATATCAGAATCGGTCCTGAAAGACAAAGCAGCAAAAAAACAGCAAAAACCAATGACCAATTTGGCCTCGCGCACTTTACACAAGATTTACTCCTGCTTAATTTTATTAATATAAAACATGACTTTCCTGTATGCACTTCCGCGGAAATAATTCACATTAAAAAGGAGGTGAAAATAATGCCGAGGTATGATTTTCACTGCAGGGACTGCGAAAAAGACTTTACGACAGAGATGCACGTGGACGAATATGAAAAGAATAAAGACAGCCAGAAATGCCCGGAATGCGGCAGCGAAAATGTAAAGCGCAAGATTACCGAGTTTGAGACCCAAACCTCCAAGAAAAGCTGACACGCTTGTCAGCAGGAAGGGAGAAAAAAGATGCTCCAATTAATAGGTGCATTTATTTCCGGTCTGTTTCTGTTTAACGCCATTCCGCACATGGTACAGGGGATATGCGGCAAAAGCCACATGACGCCTTTTGCCCGCAGATCAAGGCCGGTGGTAAATGTTATCTGGGCATGGATCAATATAATTATCGGCATGATAATCCTTAAGGCCTCATTGCCCCAGGCATGCTCCTGGGTGTGGGGCGGGGCTTTTTTTCTGGGCTGCCTGGTAATTTCCATTTACCTGGCCTTCTTCTGGTCCGATCCCGAGGCCAGACTGCCATGGCACAAGGATTGAAAGTGCCAGGGGAGGGTTCATTTGTACCTGCTTTGGGGCCTTGCCTTCTTAAGGTATCAGTGTCCTGCTGACTGCTTACGGCGATTTTGAGGACAACTATTTCCCTAAACGATTTTTGCCGAAAAATGCCTTCCCACCTAGTATTGGCGCATTGACACCGGATTGATATTGTGTCATAAATTTTGATGTTAAAACAATGTTCATTGTTTATAATTCTATTCGCAGATCTGCGGCAGCCTTTTCTGAAATTATCCACAGAAATTATCCACACATGAAGGGGAGGAGGTATTTATGAAAGAGCTTTCTTCGTATGAGAGAAACGTTGTGAGAAGGGCCAGCATGGGGGACATGCTGGTGCGCACCGCGGCCAGGAATCCGGATAAAAAGGTGTTTTCCTTCCGGGATGCACAGTTTACCTACAGGCAGTTCAATGAAGCGGTAAACAGGTGCGCGGGCAGCCTGGCAAAGCTCGGGGTCAAAAAAGGGGATCGTGCGGCGATCCTTTCGCACAACTGCCACCAGTTTGTGATTTACTGGTGGGCGCTTTTGAAGCTGGGCGCCATTGTCACGCCTCTTAATTTCATGCTGAAACCCGAGGAGATCGAATTTATAATAAACCACAGCGAACCCGTGGTCTTTTTCGTGGAAGACAGCCTGGTTGAAAACGTTGTGCCCGTGCAGAACAAACTTTCAGGCGTGAAGTACTTCGGCTTTATAAATCTTTCAGAAAGCGGCGGCATGCCGGAAGGCTGGATGGATTTTGACGAGCTCTACAAGGAAAGCCTTCCTGCAGGTGAGCCGAAAGTGGAAATTTACCCCGAGGACCCGGCAACGCTGCTCTACACTTCGGGCACAGAGGCAAATCCCAAGGGAGTGTTAAATTCACATCTAAATTACTACATTGACATTCTTTCCAGTTTGTTTGACCTTCGCATAAGAGAGGATGCGCGCATTATTACCGGAATTCCGCTCTACCACGTTGCAGCCATGTATCTGTTTACTGCAATCGTTGCTGTGGGGGCAACCACTGTGATGGAATATGCGCCCGACCCCAAGGAGATCCTGGACCTGACCCACAATGAGAAAATCACCCACTGGGTCTGGCCGCCGGCGCTTTATACCGGGCTGCCGATGATGCCGGGCTTTGAGGAATATGATCTGTCTTCTCTTGAGCAGTGCGTGGTTTTCGGATCCCTGGCACCCCCTGCCGTGCTTGAAAAATGGCGCAAAATTGTCCCTGAAGCAGGCTTTATGAATTACTACGGTCAGACTGAGATGAGTCCGCTTGGCACAAGCCTCCGCCCCGAAGACTTTGATAGAAAGAGTACCTCCATAGGCAAGGCGCACATGCCGCTTCTGGCAAAAGTCGTGGATCACAACGACGAGGAGGTCCCGGTTGGCCAGGAAGGCGAGCTGGTGGCAAGAGGACCGGCCGTGATGCTCGGCTATTACAAAGACGAGGAAAAAACCGCCCAGACCTTCAGAAACGGCTGGCATCATACCGGCGACCTGGTGCGCATGGATGAAGAAGGATTTGTCTATTTCATCGACCGGATCAAGGACGTGATCAAGACCGGCGGTGAGAACGTGGCTTCCCAGGAAGTCGAGGCCATGCTGTATAATTGTCCCGGGGTGGTGGATGCGGCGGTAATCGGAATGCCCGACGAATACTGGTCCGAGATTGTAACTGCGGTCGTTGTGCCGGCCCAGGGCCAGGAGCTGACCGAAGAGGGTGTGGTTGAATTCTGCAAGGAGAAGCTGGCAGGCTACAAGGTGCCAAAGAAGGTTATTATCCTGGACGAGCTGCCGAGAAACCCCAGCGGAAAAATAATAAAGAAGCAGCTAAGGCAGCGCTTTGCTTCTGAAGAAAAAAGCAGTACAGCCTGAAAAAATTTCAGGCGGGCAGATATTTTTAAGGAAAAAGACTGCGTATATGCCTAAAAAGGAAATATGAGTGGAGGTATTTGAAAACCCCGCCCCTGGTGATGGTGCAGAAGAAAAGATAAAACAGCTGCGCGGCAAAGCCCTGGCCCTCGGCGCCACTGACGCCGCGGTGGTGCCGGGGCAAAGCATAGTCGTCGATGAGAGCCTGGCGGAAAAATGCAGCAATCCCAAGTGCATTAATTACGGGTTGTCAAAAAGCTGTCCTCCGAATGTGGGCGGGCCCGAAGAGATGAGAAAGATGCTTGAGAAATTTTCCCGCGCCCTGTTTTTCAAAATCGAGGTGCCTTCAGAAGTGCTGTTTTCCGGCCAGGGCAGGGAAGTGTTTCAGCTTCTTCATGAAACCGCGGCAGGTATTGAGCAGGCAGCAGTGAAAATGGGGTTTTCCGGGGCACGGGCCTATGCCGGCAATTCGTGCAAAAAGCTTTTCTGCCGGGATTATGCGGAATGCAACGTGCTTGCCGGAGACGGCAAATGCAGAAATCCCCAGCGTGCAAGGCCTTCGATGTCGGGCTTCGGCATCAATGTGGCAGGGCTCTGCGAGGCTGCCGGATGGAATATGAAGGGGACTGAATACAAAAACGGCTCGGAAACGATAAAGATGTCAAGCGTCTGCGGCCTGGTGCTAATCTGCTGAAAAAGGAGCAAGCAGTTAAGATGCCGGGATTTGAGTAGAAATAAAGTCTACGTGTTCTGAAAGTTCCGGGCGGATATGGCTTCTCAGCGGATCCAGGCATACCTGCATGCCTTCGCGCCTTGCCAGTTTTAGCGCGGGCACAATGTCGGAATCTCCGGCAATCATTATCAGCAGATCAGCAAGGCGGTTTGTGGCAATTAGTGCCAGATCGATGCCCATTTTCATATCCACCGTTTTCTGCTGTATCAAGGGGCGTACGTCAGTCTCATCCAGGTCATCAACGCTGATTTTTTTACTTAAAAGGGCTTTTAATTTCCCCGGTTCCAGGACCCAGTTCTTGTTTGTCCATACGGTTTCGCCAAGACGCAGGGCAAAATTTGGTGTTTTCTTGATGGATTCTAATAACGCCTGCTGGGCCTTTGCAGTTGTTGTTCTGTTAAAATCGACCAGTTTTCTGGTTATGGGATTATGCCCCTTTTTATCCAGTGGTTCGGTATCGTAATAAAAAATTCTGTACAGGTAATCATCCGGCCTCAGGTGGCTTTTGCAGTATCGGCGAATGGAAGGTCCGTCATAGAAAAATGTTTTCAGGCTGTATATTCGTTTTCGCATAAACCAGCCGTCTATCATGAATACAACCTTTCTCTTCATGCATTCCTCCCTGGCAAAAGAAAAGCCCCATGGTCGATTTTGGCCACTTTTGTTTGCCAAAATGTCGCATGGGGCGTTTTTTACGTCTTTGTTAAATTATTAACAACTTTTATGGAGATGTCAAGAGGGGAAATTTTCTGTCCA
>JAGXLE010000152.1 GCA_018334855.1 Desulfobacterales bacterium
ATGAGCAAAAAGGAATTCCGGCGCCGGCGCTCGGCCATTGTCTCGGAAAAAGGCCGGGTTTTAAAGCCGATTGAAGATCAGATCGAACAAACCGAGGAGGCCATTATCGGATGGGAAGCCGAAATCGAGGAACTCAACAGGCAGATCCAGGCCGCAAGCGGAAACAAGAACGGAACCGAGATTTCACGGCTTTCCAGGCAGCTCAATGAACTGCGTCAAAAAGTCGATGAAGGCTTTGCAGACCTGGAAAGACTCTCTTCAAATGCCGATGCCAGGCGTGCCGAATTCGATGCGCAGTTAGAAGAGCTGGAAGCCCGCAAGCCTTTCTGAGTCAGTGCCCGTCCAGAAATGGCTAATTTGCCCAATTTCTGCGTCAGGCTCAAATTTTAATCCTCAAAATACGACAAGTATTCCTGCAGTTAAAATTTTCGCCTTCCTTGAACTTGAACAAATTTTCTGATTTCTGGATGGGCACGGGTTATTTTTGACAGCCCGGGCAGAAATAGCCGTTTCTGCCGGAGACCGCGATTTTTTCAACCTGTGCCCCGCACCGGGGGCAGGTTGCACCGGGCTGGCGGCGGCGGATCAGAAAATCCGCAGGCATCTGTTCCGGCTCGGCACCGGCCTCAATGGCCGAAGACAGCACGAAGTGCATGGTCTGGTAAAGTCTTTCCATCATTCCGGCGCTGATGTCCGCAAGCTTCCGCCTGGGGTGGATGCCGGCGTGAAAGAGGATTTCATCCGTGTAAATGTTTCCCAGACCTGAAATAACCGACTGGTTCATGAGAGCGGACTTGACAGCCCCCCGGGTGCCGGCCAGGCGTCTTTTAAATTCTTCAAGATCCAGTTTTTCATCCAGCGCATCAGGGCCGAGATCCATTTCCCTGATAAAATTATTGATATCTGCTGCCAGGCGTATCCGGCCCAGTTTGCGGCGGCAGTCAAAGGCGAGTTTTTGGCCGTCGGCAAATGTTGCCAGCATCCTGCAATGTTTTGGAGGTTGCTGATTGGCCTGTAAATACACCAAAAATCCTGTCATTCCAAAATGTATCACCATCCAGGGGCCAGATTCGCCAGTGCCTGCAAACATGTGTTTGCCGTGGCGAAGGGCAGATGAAAACTTTTTGTCTGCAAAGGTTTTTTCCAGGTCTGTTTCGGAAACACCTTTCAGTATGCTTTTTTCAGCGCTGATATTTTTTATCTCCTGACTCATCGCTGTTTTTTCAAAGTAGCGCCGGAATAGCTCCACATCAGGCAGCTCAGGCATAACCTTACCTCCTGATTATTATTACTATTTCACATAACCACTTGGTGGCTACTCATCACGCCGATGCCCCCGGCTTCCATAAAATCTTATACAGATCATGGCGCCGGCTCTGCAGGTTACGCACGCTTCCCTGCTGGCGAAGTTCCTTTAGCAGGTCCAGGTCCAGATCCACCATCAGTGTCATTTCAGTGTTTGGCGAGGCTTCTGCGGCAATGGCGTCATGCGGGAAGGCAAAATCCGACGGCGTGAACACCGCAGCCTGGGAATACTGGATATCCATATTTTCCACCCGCGGTAGGTTGCCCACCGAGCCGGATACTGCAACGTAGCATTCGTTTTCAATGGCCCTTGCCTGGGCGCATCTTCTAACGCGCAGATAGGCATTTTTGGTATCGGTCCAGTAGGGTACCAGCAGGATGTTCATTCCCTTGTCGACCAGGTAGCGCGAAAGTTCGGGAAATTCCACGTCGTAGCAGATCAGAATTCCGATATTTCCGATGTCGGTGTTAAAGATTTTCAGGTTGTTTCCCCCGCGCAGACCCCAGTACAGGGATTCATCCGATGTGATGTGGAGCTTGTACTGTGCATCCCAGGTGCCGTCCCTGCGGCACAGATAGGAAACGTTATACAGGATATCTTCGCTGTATTCCGGTACGCTGCCGGCCACGATGTTGATGTTGTAGGCCAGGGCCATCTGGAGAAAGGATTCCCGGAGCGGCTCGGTGTACTCTGCCAGCGAGCGCATGGATTCGGCTGGGTTTTCCTGGTTGAAATTGCGAAGCAGGGGGGCGTTTAACAGCTCAGGAAACAGGATCAGATCAGAGTTGTATCCTGCCACTGCATCCACGAAAAACTCGGCCTGATGGATGAAATCGTCAAACGAGGCAAACGGGCGCATCTGCCACTGGACCACGCCAATACGTGGATAGGCTTTTCTTCCGCCGAAGAGCTTGCGCTTTTTTTCATAATAAATGTTGTTCCATTCCATCAGGATCCCGTAGGCGCGCGACTGGCTGTCTTCCGGGATATAGTCCTTTAAAATCTTTTTGATGTGAAAATCATTGGCCAGCTGAAAGGAAAGCACCGGATCGTAGATCTCGTTGTCCTTTACCTTCTGGATGTACTGCTGGGGGGTGAGCTCTTCATGATGTTCGCTGTATCCGGGAATGCGTCCGCCGAAAATAATGCCCCTGAGGTTTAGCTCCTCGCACAGCTCCTTTCTGGCGTCATAAAGGCGCCTTCCCAGGCGCAGGCCGCGATAGTCCGGATGGACGAATATGTCGATTCCGTAGAGGACATCTCCGTCCGGGTCATGCTTGCTTAACCTGCCGCCGCCGATCACGTCCTCGTAGGAGTGCTTTTCTTCAAACATATCTGCATTGACAATGATGCTTAAGGCCGCTGCAATGACTTTGCCCTTGTCTTCGATGCAGATCTGGCCTTCCGTGAAACGGTGGATCAGGGTATGAAATTCGCTCCTGTCCCAGGCTCCCATCTGGTCGGGATATACCAGGTCCATTATTTCCCTGACATCCTGGTAATCGTCTGTGGTCAGGTTGCGCAGCTGTAGTTTGTGTTCTGATTCAGGGGTTGCATAATCCATGATTTTTTTCCATGTTCCTTTGATGTCGCTGGTTTAAAGCAAGTTGACACGAGCTTATAATACAGATATAGACAAAACAGATAAATATTAAAATCCAGATTTTTACAGGAAAATATTTTGAACCGCAAAACCTATTCGAGTCAAGATCTGCTGCAGTTAATATGGGGAACGGCCCTTTTGGTTATGGGGCTTGCCTTTTTGTTCCGCATCCCTTTTCTTATGGAACAGATAAAAGAAATTCAATATTTTTCCTCTGTTCAAATGTTTTTGCGGATCGGTTTTTATTTTATTGCCGTTATTCTGATAGGGGGCGGCATAAAAAAAATACATCGTTTTCTCCGGATCAGGAAAAAACAATAAGCAGTCCATGAGGCTGTTAAAATATCTGCATGCAAAGACGGAGTTACAATGACTGATTCAGGTTCGCTCTATACGCAATCCGGAGCCGGGCAAAACCGGCAGGAACCGGAAACGGTTGATCATCTCAGATCCGAAGTCGCTTATCGCAACCGGCTGCAGGAAATTACAAACGCCATAAATGCAGCCGCAAACCTCGATGAGATCCTTATAGATATAAAAGACGAAATCGTGGACCTGATCGGGGCCATGCGTATTACCATATACTACGTCGACGGGGTGAGAAGGGAGCTGGTCTCGCGTTTCAAGTCCGGAGACGAGGTCTCGGAGATCCGGCTGCCCATCAACAACAAGAGTATTGCGGGGTACTGCGCTGCCAACCAGAAAATGTTAAACATCAGGGACGTATACGACAGCGGGGAACTTTTAGATATTGATCCTGGACTCGGCTTTGACAGCAGCTGGGACAGCAGAACAGGGTTTCGCACAAAGCAGGTACTGGTCGCTCCCATTGTTTTCAAGTCGTTTGTCCTGGGGGTGATCCAGCTGATGAACCGCAAAGAGGGCGGGCCTTTCACGGACCAGGAGGAGGCAAACGTTTCCGAACTGGCCAAGATAATGGGAATTGCCCTTTATAAGCAGAAGAAAATGGCCGCCAGCAGGAAAAACAGGTTTGACTACCTGCTGGAAAACCATATCATGACCAGAAAGGAGCTTGACAGGGCGGTCAGTGAGGCCAGGGAAAAAAAACTTCCCATTGAGACCTACCTGGTGGAGCATTTAAAAATTCCCAAAACAGACGTACTCGAGGCGCTCAGCCGCTATCATGATATCCCCTGGATCGAGTACCGCAATGATCTGCCCATTCCCGGAGAACTTCTCAGGGGACTGAATGTCCCTTTTATGAAAAAAAACACGTGGGTGCCAATCCGCTCGGAAAACGGAAACGTGCTCATCGCCATTGACAACCCGGATGACTTAAAACGTCTTGATGAGATAAAAACGCTTTTTCAGGATAAAAAAATCAAGATCGCCATTGCTTTAAAAAAAGACATCCTGGATCTCATCGGCTATTTTACCCAGGACAATTCTGGCAAAACCTCTATTGACGATATTATCTCC
>JAGXLE010000153.1 GCA_018334855.1 Desulfobacterales bacterium
TGTAACTTTTTGATTTAGCCAGCCATTATATTTTTTATATTCCATTTTAAATATCATTTTTTACTATAATTTTAGAGTTTTGTCAATGCGGAGAGGCCAAAAAATCTGAACCTTGTTTTGAATATATTTAAAACACCTTGATATTACAGGATTTGTTTGTTAAAAAAACAATGAGTTCCCGGGTGCCGGAATATGTCCTTGCCCGGCAGGGCCTGATGACCCATGTAAAGGAAATGAAACCGAGTTAGAGGTCAAATTTTATGCTTTTTTTTCTGCCCCCGTTTATGCGCGGAATTGTGGCTTTTGTCTTTTACGTCGTTTTTACGGTGATCCTGGCGGTTTTTTTACTAACCGCAGCGGCGGTCAAATTCGCGGTTCCTGTCGCGTCTGTAAAAAAAAAGAGCAGCAGGATCGCAGACTGGATTGCAAGCGATCTGTGGGTGGCATGTTCCATATGGACCCACCGTTTGACCGGCCGTATCAGTTGGGAGATCAGCGGTGACAAAGACCTCCGTACTCACAGTTGGTGCCTTATTGTATCCAACCACCAGAGCTGGGTGGATATCCTGGTATTAACCGGGGTTTTTGCCGGAAAGGTGCCGCCCTACAAGTTTTTTATAAAAAAGGAGCTTCTCTGGCTGCCGTTTTTCGGACAGTGCCTCTGGGCGCTGGATTTTCCGGTAATGAAGCGTTATTCAAAGACATTTCTTGAAAAATATCCGCATTTAAAGGGAAAAGACCTGGAAACGGCGCGCAGCTCCTGCGAAAAATTTAAAAATATGCCGGTTTCTGTGATAAATTTTATCGAGGGAACCCGCTTTACTCCCGAAAAACACAAAAATCAGGGTTCAGCCTTCAGACACCTGCTTATTCCGCGGGCGGGCGGGCTCGCCATGGCCATCTACGCGATGGGCGAATTGTTTGAAAACCTGGTCGATGTCACAATCGCCTATCCGGAAGGCGTCCCCGGACTCTGGGATTTTTTCTGCGGCAAAACAGGCCGTGTAAAAGTCGATGTACGGGTTATCGGTATCCCGGCCGATGTCAGAAGGGGAAATTATTTTCAGGATTCAGAATCCAGGCGCAGTTTCAACCAATGGCTGAATCAGCTATGGGCGGAAAAAGACCGCACACTCGATGAGATGCTTTCTGAAACAGAAGAAAAAAGCAGTGTCCAATGATCCGGACCAGATAATAATCCCGGGAGATGTTTGGTATTTTTTTCAGGCCGTGACAATCAGAAGTGTCCTCCGCATCCGCACTCACAGCCGCTGCACGCCGTGATTTCGGCCATGGCCTTTACAACCTCCCGGGGGTCTGCCTGCTCGACCGAGACAATTTTCAGGTTCAGGTAAAAAGGATCCAGGGGTATTTTTAACTTCATGGGGAATGGAAAGATATGTCCAAAAAATTCCGGAATATATGATCGATACACTTCTGTGCTCATGCAATAACCGGGGTTTTTGCCTTCAATGCAGCGTTCCAGAGGGGTGAGTCCTGTTTTGCCGAGTCCGAAAATGAATTCAACCGGCGCGGGGTCCATGAGTTCAATGCCGGTTGGCCGTTTGCCTGCCGAAATCTGGAGGGTCACTTTTTTAAGCGGTTCGATGGACTGCCTGTTGCTTTTCATTAAAAATCCTTTTGCTGTTGGACTTTACTGATTCTCTGTTGTTTAATAACACAGGAATGCAAGCTTCATCAATACCTGCAATGTGCGGTTGTATCAGGATAATTACTGTCTCAGATGAGACACTTCCCCGTTGTCTTTATACTGAAAGGCCTGTCGTCTTTGCTTAAAAGATACGGAAATCACTGTAGAAAACCCGGATACAGGGCGTTATCTTGAGCGCACGGCAGTATGTGGCATAAAGTTTGTAAGAATATTTTAAAAGATTATGTTTAAATGTAACTTTATCTTTATACCTGAACAATAGGAGGATTCAATGGGAAAAACCATGAAGCATTTAAGTGAAGCGTTTGCAGGTGAATCGCAGGCCAACCGGAAATACCTGGCATTTGCACAACAGGCTGAAAAAGAAGGTTTTCCGGCAGCAGCAAAACTGTTTCGTGCGGCTGCAGCCGCTGAAACAGTGCATGCCCACACGCACCTGCAAAACATGGGCGCAATCGGCTCCACTGAGGAAAATCTCAGGGATGCAATTGCAGGCGAGACGCATGAATTTAAGTCCATGTATCCGCAGATGATAGAAGATGCCCGGCAGGAAGGGGAAAAAGAAGCCGGGAAGGGTTTTTCATACGCCAACGAGGTGGAGCAGATCCACGCCCGGCTTTACCAGGAGCTTTTAGACAACATGGATAGCCCCGAACCTGTTGATTGTTATTACGTCTGCTCGGTGTGCGGCAACACGGTTGCAGACAACGCACCTGACACCTGCCCGATCTGCGGGGCCGGAGCAAAAGCTTTCAACCGCGTGGATTAATACGCGTAATCACGGGGCGTGCCGCAGGAGTGCTCGTTACCTGATACGAGCTGGCCGATTGTTATCTGGTCCAGGGCCTGGTCAGCTTCATGCTGCCGGGCCCGGATCAGTTTTTCAATTTGCGGGTCCCGTGCGTCCTCGGGGATTTGCCAGGGATAACTGCCGTGGTCTTCTATGGCATTGAAAATATCGGCGGCCCGGATTCTCCATACATCCATGGCCGGCTGATAGAGTTGGCCGCTTCCTTCAACTTCCCGCAGCAGACCCTTTTCACACAGGATATCGGAAATTTCCCGGACCAGTCTTGAGGGAATGGAGAATCGTTTTGAAATCTGGTCTGAGGCGGGAGGCCGCTGGCCGAGATGAAAATGCCGTGCGATCTCAAAGAAGATGTATAAACCCATGACCTGGCGCTGCCGGAAACTTGCGCCCGAGCTTTTAAATTCCTGCTGATGGGTCTGGATATTTTGGATGGCGCTGGAAATCTGAGCCCCGACCAGCACTATCACCCAGCTTATATATATCCAGATGATAAAAATCGGCAGCGCGGCAAAAGTTCCGTAAATTGTGTTATACCGCGCGACCCCGATATTGAACTGGGTATAGACCTCAAATGCCAGGTGCCATATAGTGCCGCAGATTGCCCCGGCAATCAGTGCGGGGACAAGGCGCACCCGCGTATTCGGCATCAGCAGGTAGATAGCCGTAAAAGCGATCCACAGTCCCATGTAGGGTATCACCATATTAAACAGTACAAAGAAATCCCTGAAAACAGGGTATTTCGACAGGGTCTGAACCACTGTGTGCGATGACAGCGAGGTGATCATTGTGGTGGAAACGACAATAAGCAGCGGTCCCAGAAGCAGCACGCTGATGTAGTCGGAAATTTTGCGCACTAGTGGACGGCTTCTGCGCACCCCCCAGATATCATTGAAAGCGCGTTCCACGTTGGAAAGCATCATGATGACGGCATATATAAGCACGGCCATGCCAAGAGCGCCCAGTGCCTTGAAGTCGGTGTTTGAAATGTATTCAATGATCCGGCTGGTAAGCTGCTCCTGCTCCGCAGTAAGATAGCTTACCAGGGCACGTTCAATCTGGCTCTGGAAACCCAGGCCCTTTAGCATGGAAAAGCCGATTGCAAGCATTGGCACCACTGCCAGCAGGGTGCTGTAGGACAGGGCAGAAGAGCGAAGCATTATGTTTTCGTTTTTTAAACTGCGGACTGTTATTACAATCACCCGCAGGCATCGCAGCAGCCACAAGTGTATATGGCCCGCATCCGGCGGATCATTCCAGACCTCATGAGTTACAAACTGCGCAACCCGTTCGGCCCTCTCCCTGATTTTGTGTTTTGAATTTTCGCTATTCATCTGTTTTCAGCATCTGTTCAAAAAAATCGTTGCCCTTGTCGTCAATTATTATAAATGCCGGAAAATCCTTTACCCGGATTTTGTATACAGCTTCCATGCCCAGTTCGGGGAAATCGATCACCTCTGAGGCCGTGATGCAGTCCCTGCCCAGCCGGGCGGCCGGCCCGCCGATGGAGCCCAGGTAAAAACCGCCCCGGGCTTTGCAGGCGTCTTTGACCTGTGCCGAACGGTTGCCTTTTGCAAGAGTTATCAGTGATCCCCCGTGCTCCTGGAACACAGGCACGTAGGGGTCCATGCGGGCTGCCGTGGTGGGTCCGAAAGATCCGGACGCATATCCCTGCGGGGTTTTGGCCGGGCCTGCGTAGTAAATAATGTGGTTTTTCATGTAGGCCGGCAGGTCGCCCTGTTTTTCAAGTTGTTCATAAAGCCGGGCATGGGCAATGTCTCTTGCCACTACGATATCTCCTGAAAGAAGAAGCCTGGTGGTTACCGGATGGC
>JAGXLE010000154.1 GCA_018334855.1 Desulfobacterales bacterium
TCCATCCAGAAATCGGATAATTTGTTAAAGTTCAAGGAAGGCGAAAATTTTAACCGCAGGAATACTCAAAGTATTTTGAGGATTAAAATTTGAGCCTGACGCAGAAATTGAGCGAATTAGCCATTTCCGGATGGGCACTAATTCACAATAATAAGGAATAAACCATGGAAATAAACGTTAAAGAAGCCAGATCTAAAATCAGCACTCTTCTTGACCTGACCCAAAAGGGAGAGGAAATCGTTATTTTGCGAAGGGGGAAAAAAGCGGCCAGGCTCGTTCCCGCTGAACCCCGGCCAAAACATCTGCCGGATTTGACCGCATTCCGCAACTCAATTAATGTAAAAGGCAGCTCGTTCAGCAATGCCGTCCGACAGGGACGAAACGAGGAACGATATTAATGTGCTATCTGGATACAAGCGTACTGGCGGCTTATTACTGCCCGGAGCCGTTGAGCCACAAGATACAGACTTTCCTCGGCCAGCAGAACAAGCTTGTCATAAGCAGCCTGACCGAAGTTGAATTTTTTTCAGCCGTTTCACGAAAAGTACGAATGGGAGAGATCGAAAAACCCGACGGAAACCGGATTCTGGCCAAATTCACTGCCCACGCGGAAACAGGTATCTTTACGATGATTTCCGTTGAAAATAAACACTGGCGCCTGGCCCGGGGATGGATCAGCCTTTTTAGCACGCCCCTTAAAACACTCGACGCCCTTCACCTTGCCATTGCATCCGCAGAAAACCTGCAGCTTGTAACATCCGACAAACCCCTTTACCAGGCTGCCGCAAGCCTTGACGTAAACGTATACAAACTGTCGTAATAGGGCCGGGGACGCATTGTAATGGGTAATGGGCGACCCAACGGCACGGCCCCACGGCACCCAAAAAGCCGAACCAGGAATACCCCTATAACGGACAAATTATCTGATTTCTGGATGGACACTATTTAAGCTTATTATGCAGGTCCGACCCTCCGCTCAGTGGCTTGCCCGGCCGCACTAAAACTTAAAACTGTCCCCAAATTCGCTCACTTGACAGCGCCCCCTGATTGTATATATATTATAGTATATACAATAACGAAACACGGAGGAATCTATGCACACTGCCAAAATTTTTAAAAGCGGAAATTCTCAGGCAGTAAGACTGCCCAAAGATTTTCAGTTCGACGTATCCGAGGTTCAGATTTTCAGGCGGGGCGACGAGGTGGTCTTAAAAGAAAGACCCCGGAATCTGGAACGCATATTTGAACTGCTGACCGGATTGTCGGATGATTTCATGGAAAACGGCCGGGAACAACCGTCTGTGCAGCACAGGGAAGAATTTTAATGTATATGCTCGACACCGACATCTGCATATATATCATCAAAAACAAGCCTCAAAAGGTCCTGACTCATTTTCAGCAGTTGCAGCCCGGCGATATTTGCCTGTCTGCGATAACATTTGCTGAATTAATAAACGGGGCCAAAAAAAGCAGCCGGATTGAAGAAAATACCGCGAAGTTAACCGAACTGGCCGAACTCCTCACCATTCAACCCTTTGATCAAAAAGCCGCTCTCACCTATGGAGATGTTCGCTCAACCCTTGAAAAGAAAGGTGAAATCATCGACAGCAATGACCTGCTGATCGCCGCCCATGCACTCAGCATGGATTGTATCCTTGTTACCAATAATGAAAAGGAATTCAACCGGGTTGACGGTTTAAAAACTGAAAACTGGGTGCGGTAAAAGGCCTGACCAGACAGCCCAGCAGCATAGAAACCGCAGCTATGGGATTGTTGAATCCTTGAAATTCGGGGACATAATATTTAATCGGAAAAGCCTTATGAGCAAAAAAATCCTTGTCACCGGCGGGGCCGGGTTTATCGGCTCCGCCCTGGTCCGCCATCTGATTGCCGCCACCCCGTGGACGATGATCAACGCAGACAAGCGGGAGACATCCAGCAGTTTCTGCGGGGTGCCGAAGGTTAAGCAGCGTTTTTCTCCGGCCCTGGTTGGATCGAAAATTTCAACTTATTGCCGGTTTTCAAAGGATAGCATCATCTCCGGCGGGATCGAATTTATAAAATGACGATCATTTGAAACAAACAAGTCGACCCGGGCATACAGGCCAGAGGCGATAATCAGGGCATCCATGGTCCTCAATGTTTTCCAGTTCACCCGTTCGTCCTGACCAACACAGTCCAAGACCCCGGATGTAATGTCCTGACAATGACTGCTCGGAAAGTTCAAGAGATAATTCCTTACGGCTGTTGCGATATCAGTTTTACCAGATCTTAAGGGCCCCTGCATGACTTCGGATACAGAAAGAATTGATATTACAGCATTGCTGGCTCCTTCTTCTATCATGGAAAACAACTCCCGGGACAACCGGTGGTAAGGTTCTATTTCCTCAGTCAAATAAATAATGATATTGCTGTCAATCAGCACTTTTTTGCCGCGGGCGGATTTTTTCAAGGTTTTTACATCAATCATCCGCTCGTTCTCTCCGCGATTCATTAAGAAAGGCTTCTACGTTTTCGGGCGTATCCCCTATGGTCTTTTGCGTCAGGCCGGTCAATTTCTGCGTAAAGGAGGGAACCGTTTCCAATATCAGTTGATTTTTCTCCCTATGGATCAACACGCAGCTTCCCGGTTTGATATTCATTTCATTCCGGATGTGTGCCGGCAAAACAATGTATCCTCTTTTGGATACTGTCACAGTTTCTGGTTTCATGCTGCAATTCTCCTTTTTATCGGTTGATTTTATAATATGCAGCATAAATTATTGTGTCAACCTTTATTCAATTGAACCTCATATGCATATCGGCTTATACCTTGTGAATTGTCCGTCACTCCGTAATAGGCATAGTGGCCCTTCATTCCGGGCTTGGCCTGTTTTCTCTGGTCATCACCTGGCGTCTGGTATGAAACTAAAAATCGTTATTGACGTAGCTACATTTTTCAGGGGTAAAGGAGGAGTTGAGAAGTTCCTGGCAAGGGCATTTTTCAAGCTGTTCCGGCCGGCATTTTTGGCTCGTATTCGCATGTTCTGGTAGCTGTTATCGATCAATTTAGGGTTTACCAAGGTTTAAAGTTCAAAGTTGATAGTTCTTGGTTGTGTGAAAAAAAGGCATTGACATCCCACGCCCTTTGTATTACATTGTGTATTACGGAGGTGCTTTTATGATTACATTAAGACTTGACCCAAAGCTTGAGCAACAAGTTATTAACACAGCAAAACATCTTGGCCTGTCAAAATCTGAACTTATCCGCAGAAGCCTTGTTGATTATATTGAGAAACTTGAGAAACAAAATGCGTGGGAATTAGGCCAAGATTTGTTCGGCAAATACTCCAGCGGGCGAAACGATTTGTCTTCAAACAGAAAAGAACTTCTTAAAGATAAAATTCGGGCAAAAAGTAAATGAATAAAACTCTTATTGATAGTGGCCCCTTAATCGCTCTTTTCGACTCCTCTGATAAATACCATCAAAAAACTGTAAAATTTATCAAATCTAACGAGTTTTTACTGATCACCACCATCGCATCAATAACAGAAACCCTGCATTTACTTGATTTTAATCGAAATGCTCAATTAGATTTTATCGAATGGGTTTACAGAGGTGGGGTTGAGATCGCAAATATCATCAACCCCGACTTTCAAAGAATCAAAGAATTAACTGAAAAGTATAGTGACCTGCCAATGGATTTTGCAGACTCATGTCTTGTCTTGCTGGCCGAAAAAATGGATATAAATACAATTGCAACTATTGACCGGGATTTTTCCATTTATCGAATAAAAGGTAAAAAGGCATTCAAAACAATATTATTATAAAAGCTCACATAACCACAACGTGCACACTCGCCGGAGCTGCATAAGTTGCGGGCCGGGTTAATGAAAAACCGAACATAGAAATAATTCTGCTTGTATGTTTTATCTTTCTGGCAGCGGCCAGGAGGTGTTTTCTTACCCGTTTTAATTACACCTAAATTGCGTTTCAGATTTTTAAAAACATGATTTTGTAGTAGATAAGTCCCCGACTTAACGTATGGTGAGGCCGCCGCAGACGTAGAGGGTCTGGCCGGTTATGAAGCTCGCCTCGTCTGAGACCAGGAAGGCTGCGGCGTCTGCAACGTCTCCGGGGGTTCCTATGCGGGCCAGGGGAACGTTTTCCAGTATTGCGCGGGTCTTGGGGCTGTCCGGGGGATTGTTTTCCATGAACCTTTCAGTGGCTATGGGGCCGGGGGCGACGGTGTTTACGTTTATTTTAAACGGGGCCAGTTCCAGAGCCATGGTCCTGGTCATGCCTTCAATGCCGGCCTTGGATGCTGAAT
>JAGXLE010000155.1 GCA_018334855.1 Desulfobacterales bacterium
CGAGCATGCCGGCCAGCAGGTGCACGGGTTCAATCTGCTGGTGATTCTGCCGGCTTGCCCGGGACTGGGCATCCTGGATCAGTTCCTGGGATTTTATGGTAAATTTGTCAAACCTCATAAGGGCCTCCTTATATATCGTTTCATCTCACGAATCGCGTCATGATGAAACGGCTTTTCAGCTTTCTTTGTATTTGGAATTATTCAAAAATATGATAAGCACTCAAACATGAATGTCAATACGGCAGACGGCTGAAGGGGAAAAAATTTTATTAATTGACCATAAATAACAGAGCGCTTATCTTAAAAATATCGAAGCTTGATGTTCTCGTAAAAAGCTTTTTATTTTGCCACTCCGGTATTTTTGCAGAAAGGAAAACCGTGAGCGCCCTGGCTGACCGGCGGTCGCGAAAAAGGAGTTTCCTCGCTCCAGGAGCCTCTTTGAGTCTCAATTTCCGCTCGGAAACCCGCTTTCCCGCGCCGCGGTCAGGAAACCGATGTACAATTTCGTTAGAGCGCAAAAAAGCGATTTCCTTGAAAGTCGATTTCCAGGAGGGTAATAAAACTGCCGGCCGGGCGGGAGCGGCCCCAACCCTAAAAAGGGGGTGCCTATGAGCAAGCAGACATCATTTACCAAGCACGAACGAAAGCTTCTTCCCGATTTCCGAAAAAAGATCAACAATTCGGAGTCCACCGAGGATGTAAAAAAATTTTTTTCCTACACGGTCACCTCTCTTTTCAAGGATATTATGCCCGAAGAGGTGGAAGTGGAGTTCGATGATATCCGGCTGACCCCTGAATCCAATCCGCCTTACAAGGTCAGCCGCCGTTTGCTGGCAGTCCCGGCATTTTCAAGTATATGGCAGGATTCGGATCTTTCCAATGTGCTTGACAGGTTTGCAGAAGCCGCCCTTAACAGGTACCGCAGGCTTGAAAAGCATCCGGAAAAAACAGATTCCAAGATCCAGCGCCGCTACGAAAACCGGTAAGGCCTGCAGATAAAAAGGCCGGGTTAGAAATTTCGCGGTTTGCAGATGATTTCCCGTATCCACCACCTCGTTTAACCCGAGCTCGCTGCCGCGGTCAAAGCCCAGTTCCAGCGCCTGCCGGGTGTTTGTTTTTCCGGGTTCCTCAAAATGGGTCATAATTTCGTCCATATTCATGATGCCCGCCTTGTGCCTGGGTTATTTGATTATCATTGTGATAACTGCAACTGTATTGTATTATAAGGTATATAAACCGAAATGAAAAGCGCAAACCGGAGAACCGGCACATGATAATCGACATACATACCCACCTGTTTCCCAATAACATCCGGGAAAACCGTGAGAACTACTTTTTGGATGAACCGGCCTTTGCCCTGCTTTACCGCGACCCCGGAGCCAGGATGGTAGGCTCTGATGAAATGATCCGGGCGATGGATGAGCACGGAGTCGACATCTCGGTGGTGTTCGGATTTCCGTGGATTAACCCTGATACCTGCAGAAAGCACAACGACTATATACTCGAATCCGTAAGCCGGCATCCGGACCGGCTATTGGGATTCTGCTGTGTAAATCCGTATACGCAGAATGCTGATGAGGAAGTAAGGCGCTGCCTGGAGGCGGGGCTTTGCGGTGTCGGTGAACTTGCGCTTTACCAGCCGGGCGGCATCACCCGGGATGCAGTCAGGCGCATTGCCCCGATCATGGAACAGTGCCGGGAAAAAAACCTGCCTGTTCTTTTTCACACAAACGAACCCGTGGGCCACCAGTATCCTGGAAAAAGCGACAATACCCTTTTCCAGATCTATAACCTGGTCAAAACCTATCCTGACAACACCATTGTTCTGGCGCACTGGGGCGGCGGGCTGTTTTTCTACAATCTCCTTAAAAAAGAGGTCGGACAGGTACTGGAAAACGTGTATTTTGATACCGCGGCTTCACCTTTTCTCTATGACCCGCGGATATACCGGATTGCAATGGAGCTGGCAGGGGAGGATAAAATCGTTTTCGGCACCGATTATCCCCTGATCCCGCCCGAACGTTATTACCAGGAAATCGAGGAGGCAGGGCTGGCCGATTCCGCCCGCAAAAAACTGCTGGGTGCAAATGCGGCGGCCCTCCTGTCAATCTCTTATGATCAACAGCATCTATAAACAGCTTCAGCAGGAGGCGATCCGTATCGCCGGAAAATACCCCGCGCCCGCCTTTTACGTGGATTTCTCCGGGGAAGTGTCGCGATCTATGCGTTTTTTTGCCGAAGATGAAGTTGTCTGCAGCCTGTGGCGGTTTGTATCCGAAAATATTGAAAACGACTACGGCCACGGCCTGGAACATGTGAAAAACGTGGCCATAGATGCCGGTGCCATAGTATTGATTGAAGCGGGCCCTTTCTGCATCTCCCGGGAAGAGCTCGATCACCGGGTGCGTATGGCCCAGGCAGCAGGGCTGCTCCATGATATCAGGCGCAAGGACAAAAACCATGCAGCGGCCGGAGCAAGATATTCCAGGCAGATATTGCGCGATTATCCTTTTACGCAGCCAGACATTGACGCAATCTGCCTGGCCATAAGCAACCACGAAGCATTCGGTCAGAATCGAAAGGGCGTAACCCCGGCCTCTGATCTGCTCTCGGGCTCTCTATATGATGCCGACAAGTTCCGATGGGGCCCCGAGAACTTCACCCGCACCCTCTGGGCCATGGTTTCCTACAAGGAGATCCCGTTTGAGCGTTTTCTTGCCCACTACCCTGAAGGCATGGCGTTTTTAAAAAAAATACGCCGCACCTTCCGCACCCCGACCGGCAGACGCTACGGGCCGGAGTTTATAGATCTCGGCATTGCCATAGGCGAAGATCTCCACGAGGTTATCAGGGAAAAATTCCAGAGCTAACCCCCAAACGATGCATCCGGTATTTCCACTGCAGAACCGTTTAACGAGGCGATTGATTCTATTTTGCCCATGGTGGCCGGCAGCAGGTTTGCCGCAAAGAATTCGGCTGTCTTCAAATTGCCCAGGTAATAGGCGGCGTCCTTGTTTTTGGACGCTTTTTCGTGGATTTTTTCCATGTCTTTGCCGCCTGCGAGCTTTTCGAGCTTTTCTGCGGAGATCACGGCCCGCCACAGGTGCATCCATGCCATGGTCACATCACCGGTGACATCCAGGAAAGGATGGGCAAACGCAAATGCATTCAGGATGTTTTCCGAGGCGGTAGCCTTTGCCAGGCCTGTTGCAACTTCGCCCAGCCTGCTGACCGCCTTTTCCACCTGCGGCGTAATATTTTCAAGGATGCTGTTTTTGCGAGCTTCTTCAATGGTCTTTTGCATCTCGCCGAGATAGTCCATAAACGGCTGGCCCTTTTTCATGCCCAGCTTGCGGCCCAGAAGGTCCATTGCCTGGATGCCGTTTGTGCCCTCGTATATCTGGAATATCCTGGCGTCGCGCATAAGCTGTTCCATGGGGTATTCCTGGATGTAGCCGTAGCCGCCGTAAACCTGGATGCCCTGGCTGGTGACCTCCAGTGCCCTGTCAGTGACATAGCCCTTGATGATGGGGGTGAGAATGGCTGTTCGGTCAGCGTATCTCTCCTTTTCTTCACTGCTTTCGGCAAGTCTTTCCATGTCGTGGGTAAGGCCGCCGTAATAGATCAGGCTTCGCATGCCGTCCACGTAAGCCTTCATGGTCAGAAGCTGGCGGCGGACGTCCGGATGCTGAATGATGGGCACGGACGGGGCGTCCGGGTTCTTGCCGGCTGTCAGGTTCTTGCCCTGGATACGCTGCCGTGCATAGTTTACCGCGTAGATGTAGGAAGCTGTGGCACCTGCAAATCCCTGCAGCCCCACTAGCTGGCGGGCCTCATTCATCATCAGAAACATAGCGCGCATGCCCTTGTTTTCCTGGCCAAGCAGTGTGCCTTTGCAGTTTCCCTTGCCGCCCAGGGTAAGTGTGCAGGTGGAATTTCCGTGCAGCCCCATTTTCTCTTCAATGCCTGTGCATACAACGTCGTTGAACTCGCCGAGGCTGCCGTCTTGGTTTACCCTGTATTTTGGCACCAGAAAAAGGGAAATCCCGCTTGTCCCGGCGGGCGCGCCTTCGATGCGGGCAAGCACCGGGTGCACTATATTTTCAACCATGTTCTGCTCGCCGCCGGAAATAAAAATCTTGGTTCCTGAAATGCTGTATGTTCCGTCATCATTAGGGGTGGCCACGGTCTGGAGCGCGCCCACGTCAGAGCCGGCCTCAGATTCGGTCAGCAGCATGGTCCCAGACCACTGCCCTGAATATAATTTCGGCAGGTAGTGCTTTTTCTGA